>NZ_VWWM01000025.1:0-109899 GCF_011752945.1 Paraburkholderia sp. Cy-641 | reverse complement strand
GCGGCGCTTGCGGCACCCCATGCGCCCTCGAAGGCGCGCCGCGCCGCGTGCACGGCGCTGTCGATGTCGGCCGCGGTGCCGCGCGCGAGGCGCGTGAACGGCTGGCCGTCCGAGGGATCGAGCACGGCGATCGTGTCGCCGCCGGACGCGGCGCACCACTCGCCGCCGATGAAATGCCGGGCTTCTTCCATGCAGGCTCCTTGACGGTGACGCGCAGCCGTCGTGCGGCGGCGCGAGGTTCGAAGGGGAGACACCAAACCGGAAACACGAGCGAGAGTCGCGAGACGATTATCGCGCCGATCGAACGGGAGAGGCCATTGGCCGATTGGCTATAATGGCGCATTCCGCATTGTCCGGTGCACGGTGCCGCTATCGGGGCGAGAGGGCGGGCAATCCGCACGCCTACCCTCGATCCCGGGCACACCGTACGCCGCATTCCGACTTCCATCCCCTTCAGAGAGCGCTCATGAGCTTCAATCACGTTCCCGCAGGCAAAGACCTTCCGCACGATTTCAACGTCATCATCGAAATCCCGGCGCAAAGCGACCCGGTGAAGTACGAAGCCGACAAGGATCTGGGCCTGCTCGTCGTCGACCGTTTCATCGGCACCGGCATGCGCTATCCGGCCAACTACGGCTTCATTCCGCAAACGCTGTCGGGCGACGGCGACCCGGTCGACGTGCTGGTCATCACGCCGTTCCCGCTGCTGGCCGGTTCCGTCGTGCGCGCCCGCGCGCTCGGCATGCTGCAGATGACTGACGAATCGGGCGTGGACGCGAAGCTGATCGCCGTGCCGCACGACAAGATCTGCCCGATGACGGCGAGCCTCAAGACCGTCGACGACGTGCCGGCTTACCTGAAAGACCAGATCAAGCACTTCTTCGAACAGTACAAGGCGCTCGAAAAGGGCAAGTGGGTCAAGGTCGAAGGCTGGGCGGGCGTCGACGCCGCGCACAAGGAAATCAGCGAAGGCATCGCGAACTACACGAAGTAAGCGCGCGGCGGGGCATCCCGCTCGCCGCAGGCAGGACGCAAACCGCGCGAGTCCGTGAGGGCCGCGCGGTTTTTTCATGGCGTTTGCGCTGCATTCGGCTACCGTGCAAATACGACGGTGCTCGATACGCATAACCTCGATGCATCGCCGGAATGAAGCAAACGCATTGTTATAGTTAGGTGTAAACCCTTATCATTCGACACACCTTTCATGCGCGCGCCGCCTCGTATCGCGCGCCTTCTCGGGAACCGCCATCCGGATGACGAACCGCAGCAAATCCCACTCGAACTCGCCGCGCTGGTCGACCCGGCTGCACGCGGTCGTCACCGCGATCTACCGCAAGCGGCCGGTCTGGATGGTGTCGTTCGCGGCGAGCGAGGCGAGTCTGTCCGAGGGTTTGCGGGCCGCGTGCGCTTCGACGGCGATGCTCGCGCTCGGCAACGTGCTGCACGATCCGATCTTCGCGTGGGCCGCGATCGGCGCCTTCTGGACCTGCCTCGCCGATGCGGGCGGCTCGAACCGCGCGCGCTTCGCCTCGATGATGGGCTTCGCGTTGCTGTCGACGCTGTGCGGCGGCATGACCGCGTTCGCGTCTGGCATGGGGACCGCGTTCGCCGCGCTCGCGATGCTCGCGTTCACGACGCTCGGCGCGTTCGGCCGCATCTGGGGCGCGGCCACCTCGCAGGTGACGATCCTCGCGGCGACCGCCTGCGTCGTGATGGTCGACCGGCCGATGCACGACGCGCGCGCCGGGCTCGCGTTTCTCGGCGTCTACGTGGTCGGCTGTCTGTTCGCGGTCGTGCTGAGTCTGACGGTGTGGCGCATTCATCCGTTCGGCGCGAGCCGCGCGTCGCTGCGCGCGGTGTATCTGCGGCTCGCCGACGTCGCCTTCGACAGCGCGCGTCTCGTCGGCCAGCGTGCCGCGCCAGGCGAATGGGCCATGCACGCCGCGCGCTTTCGCGCCGACGCGCGCGCGGCGCTCGAACGTTCGCGCGATGCGCTCGCGAATTTGCCCGCCTCGCGCACGGGCGGCGCCGTCACCTACGACACGCTGCTCGGTCTGCTGACCGACGGCGAGGCGCTGTTCGCGTATCTGATCGCGGTGTCGGGCGCGAGCGAGAAAGTGCCCGACGACCTGCGCCGCACGCAGCGCGCGGCGCGGCTGCTGAATACGATCGGCGAGGTGCTGCGAGATATCGGCGTGGCGGCCGGCGACGCGCGCTGGGAGCGTCTCGCCGATCAGCAACGGCGCTTGCGGCGTCTCGCGAGCCGGCTCGAAGGCGCGTTGCTCGAACCGGTCAAGCTGCAATCGGGCTTCGAGCTCGTCGATTTCGCGCCGCGCGAGCCGCATACCGAACGCTGGAGCGAATGCGCGATGCGGCTCGCCGCGCGCGCCGGGGCGACGCTGAAGGCGAACCTGTCGTGGCAGTCGGTCGGCCTGCGCCATGCGGCGCGCGTCGGCGTGACGACCACCGCGGGCTTTCTCGTGATCCGCGCGCTCGGCTTGCCGTTCGGCTACTGGGCGACGATGGCGACGCTCCTGATCCTGCAGCCGTCGATTGCCGCGACGTGGCCGCGCAGCATCGAGCGCGCGGCGGGCAGCATCGTCGGCGGCGTGCTAGCGGCGGCGATCGGCTATGCGATTCATTCGCCGCTCGGCATTTCGCTCGCGGTGTTTCCGCTCGTGATGGCGACGATGGCGCTGCGGCCCGTCAGCTACAGCCTGTTCGTGCTGTTCCTGACGCCGGCCTTCGTGCTCGTCGCCGACTTCGCGACGCCGGGCGCCAACGAGTTCGTGTTCGCGCTGACGCGGCTCGGCAACAACGTGCTCGGCTGCGTGCTCGCATTGCTCGCGACGTTCCTGTTATGGCCGACGCGCGAGAAGCTCGACCTGCGTGTCTATCTCGGCAACGCCGTGCGCGCGAATCTCGCGTATCTGCGCGCGTCGCTCGAAACGCCGTGGCGCCGCGACAAGGACATGGAGCGTCTGCGCCGCGCGGCGGGTCTCACCAGCAACAACGCAGAAGAGGCGCTCGGCCGCGTGCGCCTCGAAAAACTCGAAGACTCGATGGCCGATACGGTGACGCTGACGGTGCTGAGCCTGTTGCGCCGGATGGCCGGCACCGCGACGCAGTTGCGCCTGAGCGCGAACCGGCGCGCCATGCCTGCTGAACTCGGCGCCTGGGTCGCGGCGCTGAGCGAGGCGATCGAGGCCGCCCTGAATCGCACGCTGCAGCCCGTGCGGCTCGACTTGCCCGAGCGCGAGCGGCTGACCTCGCTCGAAGCGGATGCGGTTGGTGAACTGGCGCGCGTGCATCGTCTGTTGACGGAGAAGATGCGTGAGGCGAGGGGGTAGGCCGAGGCGGGGTGTGCTTGCCGCTTGCCGCCGGCTGCGCGGCAGCACGGTGCGGGATTGGCGGGGCGCAGTTATCGGGACGAAGTCAGCGGACCGAAGTCAGCGGACCGAAGTCAGCGGGCCGAAGTCAGCGGGCCGAAGTCAGCGGGCCGAAGTCAGCGCTACGAAGCAAGCGGCGCGAAGTGATCGCGACACAAACGGAGCCGCGCCGAACTCCGAGCCTCGGGTTTCAGGCTTCAAGCCGCATCAAACCACCTCGCCGTCATCCCCCGTTTCAGCCTCGGCAACCGGCGCCGTCGGCACCACCGATTCAAGCGTCCTCAACCCCGCCGCCAGCGCGCGCTTCTCGGGCGGCGCGAGCCGCTTGACCCAATACTCGGCGCGCGATGCGCTCGATCGATCCGCGAGTTCGAACGACGCCAGCACGCGCACCGGCTTGTGCGAACGCGTATAGCGCGCGCCCATGCCGCTCGTGTGCTTGTCGAAGCGCGCGGCGACGTCGGTCGCGATGCCGGTATAGACGCTGCCGTCCGAGCATTCGAGCAGATAGAGAAACCACGCCATAAACGCGCCGTCAGCCTTTGAACGGATTGTGTTCGCGCAGCTCGTCCACATAAGCGTGGATGCTGTTCTTTTCGTTGTCGAGGAAATGGCCGACCGCGTCCGCGAAGGCCGGATGCGCGAGCCAGTGCGCCGAGCGCGTGACCGTCGGCAGAAAGCCGCGCGCCATTTTGTGCTCGCCCTGCGCGCCGCCTTCGAACGCGCCGAGCTTTGCCTCGATGCAGAATTCGAGCGGCTGGTAGTACGCGGTTTCGAAATGCAGGCAGGGCACATGTTCGAGCGCGCCCCAGTAGCGGCCATAGAGCGTGCCGCCGGTTTGCGCGTCGCGCTGATAGACGACGAGCGAGCTCGCGATCGGCTTGCCCTCGTATTCGGCGATCACGAGCAGCAGATTCTCCGGCATCGACGCGCCGATCATGCGGAAGAAGTCGAGGTTCAGATACGGACTCGAAAAGTGCTCGCGATAGGTTTGCCGATAGCACTTGCTGAAGAAGCGCCAGTCGGCATCCTGAATGTCTTCGCCGCGAATGCGCCGCATGGTGATGCCGGCGTCGTGTACCTTGCGGCGCTCGGCGCGGATGTTCTTGCGCTTCTTCTGTTCGAGCGTCGAGAGGAAATCGTCGAAGTCGCGATAGCCGTCGTTGAGCCAGTGAAACTGCACGCCTTCGCGTTGCATCATGCCGAGTTCTTCGAGCGCGGCGGCTTCGGTTTGCGTCGGAAACAGCACATGCAGCGAGGACACCTCGGCCTGCTCGGCGAACGCCAGCAGCGTGGCCGCGAGATGGCGCAGCGCGTGTTCGTCGGCCGCTAGCAAACGGTTGCCCTGCACCGGCGTGAACGGCACCGCACACAGGAGCTTCGGGTAATACGGCAGGCCGTTGCGTTTATAGGCGTCGGCCCAGGCCCAGTCGAACACGTACTCGCCGTACGAGTGACCCTTCAGATAGACCGGCGCGGCCGCCGCGAGCTTGCCCGTGCGCGTGTCGGTGAGCGTGACGAATTGCGGCGCCCAGCCGGTGTCGGGCACCGCGCATTGCGTCGCGCTGAGCGCGCTCAGAAACTCGTGCCGCAGAAACGGCGTGGGCTGCGGCTGTTGCGCGAGAAGGGCGTTCCATTCGGCGGCGTCCACCTCGGAGGGCGATGCCAGAATGCCCGTGCGATAATCGATGCGTTGCTGGTTCAATCTGCGTGACTGTTTGCAATGAACGTGCGCTGCCGTGAAGATGCGCGGGCCACGCCGTTCGTTTATCCGGTTGTCCAATTCCGCCGAGCCATCGAGCCGCGGTACCCGCGAGCCGTAATGGCTTGCCTGTCGATCCTGCCATGAAGACCCGAATCGCTCTTGCTCAAATCAATGTCACCGTCGGCGACTTCGCCGGCAACGTCGCGAAGATCGTCGCCGCCGCGCGCGCCGCGCACAACGATGGTGCGAAGCTGCTGGTTGCGCCTGAACTTGCGCTGTCGGGTTATCCGCCCGAAGACCTGCTGCTGCGTCCCGCGTTCTATACCGCGAGCGCCGCGGCATTGGCCGATCTCGCCGCGCAGCTGAAGCCGTTCACGGGGCTGCATGTGATCGTCGGGCATCCGCTGCGGGATCGGGCGCACGGCCATGGTAATGCAAACGCGCCGATCGAGCGCGGCGTGCCACCCGTCGATACGTTCAACGCGGCCTCGCTGATCGTCGACGGCGAAGTGAAGGGCACCTATCGCAAGCAGGATCTGCCGAACACCGAGGTGTTCGACGAGAAGCGCTACTTCGCCTCGGACCCGCAGCCGTTCGTGTTCGAACTCGAGGGCGTGAAGTATGGCGTGGTGATCTGCGAGGATGCATGGCATGCGTCGGCCGCGCAGATGGCGAAGGCCGCCGGCGCGCAGGTGCTGCTGATTCCGAACGGCTCGCCGTATCACCTGAACAAGGAAGCCGTGCGCTTCGACATTCTGCGCGCGCGGATTCGCGAGACCGGCATACCGATGGTCTACGTGAACATGGTCGGCGGCCAGGACGAACTCGTGTTCGACGGCGGTTCGTTCGTGCTCGACGCGCAGGGCGAACTGGTCGCGAAGCTCGCGCAGTTCGAGGAAGCCACGGCGCTCGTCGAGTTCGACGGTGCCACGCCGGTGCCGGCCGCGATCGCGCCGGAGCAGTCGCTCGAAGCGCAGGTGTACGCGGCGCTCGTGATGGGCGTGCGCGACTATATCGGCAAGAACGGGTTTCCGGGGGCGCTGATCGGGTTGTCGGGCGGCGTCGATTCGGCGCTCGTGCTGGCCGTCGCCTGCGATGCGCTCGGTGCCGACAAGGTGCGCGCCGTGATGATGCCGTCGCGCTACACGGCCGACATCTCCACCACCGATGCCGCCGAGATGGCGCGTCGCGTCGGCGTGCGCTACGACGAGATCGCCATCGCGCCGATGTTCGACGCGTTCCGCGGTTTGCTCGCCGAAGAATTCGCGGGCCGCGCCGAAGACGCGACCGAGGAGAACATCCAGGCGCGCATTCGCGGCACGCTCTTGATGGCGTTGTCGAACAAGTTCGGCTCGATCGTGCTGACCACCGGCAACAAGAGCGAGATGGCGGTCGGCTACTGCACGCTGTATGGCGACATGGCCGGCGGCTTCGCGGTCATCAAGGACATCGCGAAGACGCTCGTGTACCGGCTGTGCCACTATCGCAACGCGGCCACCACGTTCGCGACGCGCGACGTGATTCCCGAACGCATCCTGACGCGCGCGCCGTCGGCGGAACTGCGCGAGAACCAGACCGACCAGGACAGCCTGCCCGAATACGACGTGCTCGACGCGATCATGCGCATGTACATGGAAGAGGACCGCTCGCTCGCGGAGATCATCGCGGCGGGCTATGCGGCCGACGACGTGAAGCGCGTCACGCGGCTCATCAAGATCAACGAGTACAAGCGGCGTCAGGCGCCGATCGGCATTCGCGTCACGCATCGCGCGTTCGGCCGCGACTGGCGTTATCCGATCACGTCGCGCTATATCGAGCCGGTGGTGTGACGCGCGGCGTAGAATAAAAATCACCCATTTCCCTTTCACTTTCCCTATCACGAGACGAGGTTCGCCATGAAGCGCATCACCGCAGTCATCAAACCGTTCAAACTCGACGAAGTGCGCGAGGCGCTCGCAGAAGTCGGCCTCACCGGCCTGACCGTGACCGAAGTCAAGGGCTTCGGCCGTCAGAAAGGGCATACCGAGCTCTATCGTGGTGCGGAGTATGTGGTCGACTTTCTGCCGAAGGTGAAGATCGAAGTCGTCGTCGCGGACAACCAGTGCGATCAGGTGATCGATGCGATCATCGGCGCGGCGCGTACCGGCAAGATCGGCGACGGCAAGATTTTCGTCGCGGACGTCGAGCGCGTGATCCGTATCCGCACCGGCGAAGAGAACGAAGCGGCGGTGTAAGAGGGCAGTTTCACGGGCCGCCTGCGAGGTTCAAGGCCCACTTTCAAGGCCTGTTCACGCTGCATGTCCCGGCTGTCCTGCGCGGCTGCGTTGCGTGCATGACGAGCAAGCCGGCAAGCCGTGGACACCCCACGGACTCGCCAGGCCGAAAAACTCGTCTCCAATAAAAAACGGTGCAATACCCTTGCGGGCATTGCACCGATACGCGCCTCTCGCAGCAGCGTGAAAAAGATTCTCTTGGAGAAACCTGTATTTGACGCCCCGAGGGTTGTCCCCTCGGGGCACACCGTTCGCTTAGAACGAGTGCTGGATGCCTGCGTACACGCCGGTTTGCGCGTGGCCCGGCAGCGGGTTATCCGTTCCGGCCGAGGTGCCCGCGTTGTTCGCGTTCAGGCCGAAGTTGGCGTTGCTGCTGTTGCGTACCGTTGCAACCTGCAGGTCGAGCAGCGTGCGCTTGGACAGGTTATACGAACCGCCGACCGTGTAGATCGTCGCATTGCCCGCGCCATTGTTGCCGTTCACGTGGTAGACCGCTGCGATCAGCGCAGCAGCCGGCGTGGCTTGCCACGTCACACCGCCCCATTCGTGATTGAGCGTGGTCGGCTGGCCATACGCGACGCCGGTCGCGCCGGCGGAGCGCACAGCCTGGTAAGCAGCCTGAATCTTGAACTGGCCGAGGAACACGTTCACGAGCGCCGAATATTCGCGCGATGCCGAGAATACGCCATTGCCCGTGTTAGCCGAATTGATGCCGTTGTTGGCGACCGCGCCGCCCCACAGGCCGCCATTCGTCGGGTTGCGGATTTCGTCGTAGAGGCCGCGGACCTGGAACAGCGAGTTCGTGTAGGTGACCTGAGCGCCTGCTTCACGGCCTTGCGGCGTCGTGCCGTTGCCGTTCCAGCTCGTCGCGTTCGACAGGGCGTACTGACCATAGAAATCGAAGCCGGCGATCTTCGGCGACTGGTAGGCGACGTTATTGCTCGACTGCGGCCAGTTGCGGCTACGCACGAGCGATGCCGATGACCAGTTCGATTGACCGAACGGGTCGAAGTCCCACACGCCGTTCGAGATGAAGAGCATGCGGCCCATTGTGAACGTACCGTACTGGTCGTTCGACAGACCCACCGTTGCCCAGCGATTGAAGAGGCCGCCGTTGCCCGGACCCGCGCCCGTCATCGTGTTGAACGAGCCCTCCAGCTGGAACAGCACCTTGTTGCCGCCACCGATGTCTTCGACACCCTTCAAGCCCCACAGGCTGGTACCCCAGTCGCCGCTCTCGGCCTTGAAGCGGTTGCCGCTGCCGGTGGCCGCGCCGTTGGCGGGACCGGTCGGCACGCCCGACATGTACTCGAGGCCCGCATCGAGGCGGCCGTACAGCGTGACGCTGCTCTGAGCGTGTGCGACAACGCCGGCCGACATCAGCGCCGCGGCGAGCAAAGCTTTCTTCATCTTCTCCTCCATACCCTGTCAAAAAATGAAACCCAGTACTGCGAGTGGTGTTCGGACGCGATCTGCACCGAACAGAAAGCGGTACCAGGGGAGATGGCGGGCGGATAGGGTCTCCTGCCGTGACGCGTAGCCTGGGGCTATCTGTGCGTCATGCCGATCCCTCGCCGACCGGTTCTCCTCTGTGTTTTGAAGTGAAACTACTTTTAATCAACTTTGTTTTGCTACTTTGGTTACTAATCTATCAAAAATAACTTTGGCTGGGAGAAGAAATTGGCGCCGTGCTCCGGCTGTGTCGCCAAATTGCAATACGAATGTGCGCCACGTCTCTCCGGTGCCGCTCGGGAAAACGCGCAAAGCCTTGTCTTACAAGGGACTCACGATTAGCCTGGGGTCGTATTAAGGATTGCCACTATTGACGCCCGGAAAGTGGCAGGTTAAGGCAAAAAAGCAACGCTTAGCGTTGTTTGGACGAGGTTTTTGGTGCTCCGAACGGTCGCCGGCGAACAGAAACGGGCAATAAAAAAGGCGCTCGTAAGCGCCTTGTAAAACTACTTCGACTACACATCACGGCATCGGTGCGATGCGGGATGCGTATCGGACTGCATCGGTTTATTTGAGGCTACCGGAAAGGAACTGCCTGAGGCGCTCGCTCTTCGTATTCTTGAACACTTCGTCGGGGTGGCCTTCTTCTTCGACGCGGCCCTGATGCAGGAACATCACGTGATTCGACACGTTGCGCGCGAAACCCATTTCGTGGGTCACGACGATCATCGTGCGGCCTTCCTCGGCGAGTTTCTGCATGACCTTCAGCACTTCGCCGACGAGTTCGGGATCGAGCGCCGAAGTCGGTTCGTCGAACAGCATCACGTCGGGATGCATCGCCAGGGCGCGCGCAATCGCGACACGCTGCTGCTGGCCGCCCGACAGGTGCGACGGATACTGCTTTTCGAGACGCGGCGCGAGACCGACCTTCTCGAGATATTCGCGCGCGCGGTCCTCGGCTTCCTTGCGTTTCAGGCCGAGCACATGCACGGGTGCCTCGATGATGTTCTCGAGCACGTTCATGTGCGACCACAGGTTGAAGTGCTGGAACACCATCGCGAGTTTCGTGCGCACGCGCTGCAACTGCTTCGGGTCCGACACGCGCAACGCGCCGTCCCTGGCCGTTTGCGTGCGCACTTCCTCGCCGTCGACGACGATGCGCCCGGCGTTCGGCTGTTCGAGAAAGTTGATGCAGCGGAGCATCGTGCTCTTGCCCGAGCCGGACGAACCGATCACGCTGATCACGTCGCCGGCATCGGCCTTCAGCGACACGCCCTTGAGGACTTCGTTGTCGCCGTACTTTTTGTGAAGCTCGTCGACGAAGAGCTTCTGCTTCTTGGTGTTCATCAGGATCCTTGACGAGCTTGCCTGCCCACGGACGCGGTCTCTAACCGCGATGTCCAACGTTACTTACTTGCCTTGCGGCCGCAGGTAAGCGAGCCAGCGGCGTTCGGCGCGGCGGAACAGCCACACGAGCGCGAAAGAGATGCACAGGTACAGCAGCGCGGCGATACCGAACGCGTTGAACGACTGATAGGTCGCCGAGTTCACGTCGCGCGCGATCTTGAGAATGTCCGGCACCGTCGCCGTGAAGGCGACCGTGGTGGCATGCAGCATCAGGATCACTTCGTTGCTGTAGTAGGGCAGCGCGCGGCGCAGCGCCGAGGGCAGAATCACGCGCCGGTACAGCGTGAACGACGACATGCCGTAGGCGCGCGCCGCTTCGATCTCGCCGTACGGCGTCGCCTTGATCGCGCCCGCGAAAATCTCGGTGGTGTACGCGCAGGTGTTCAGCGTGAACGCGAGCAGCGTGCAATGCATGCCGTCGCGGAAAAACGCGTTGGTCAGCTCGTTGTTGCGGATGATGTCGAGACTGTAGAGACCGGTGTAGCAGAGCAGCAACTGCACGTAGAGCGGTGTGCCGCGGAAGATGTACGTATACAGCCACACCATGCCGGAGAGCCATTTCTTCTTCGACACGCGCGCGACCGCGAGCGGCACCGACAGGCAGAAGCCGAGGCCGATCGACACCACCAGCAGCCACAACGTGATCGCGACGCCGGTGAAGCGATAGCCGTCGGTGAACAGATAGTTGCGCCAGTATTCCTGAATGATCTCGATCATAGATCCGCCTTTCGCACGCCGGTCGAGTAACGCTTTTCGAGGTACATCAGCACGAAGTTCGACACGGTGGTGATGACGAGATAGATCGCCCCGGCGAGCAGGGTGAAGAAGAAGAACCGCAGCGTGCCCTTGCCGGCGTCCTGCGAGGCCTTGACGACGTCGGCGAGACCGATGATCGACACGAGCGCGGTCGCCTTCACCATGACCTGCCAGTTGTTGCCGATGCCGGGCAGCGCGAAGCGCATCATCTGCGGGAACATCACGCGCGAGAACACCTGCCAGTTCGTCATGCCGTAGGCCGCGCCCGCTTCGAGCTGGCCGCGCGGCACGGCGAGGAACGCGCCGCGGAACGTCTCGGTGAAGTACGCGCCGTAGATGAAGCCGAGCACCGCGACGCCGGCCACGAACGGATCGATGTCGATCTCGTCCCAGCCGAGCGCGTCGGTGAGGTTGTTCAGCCAGATCTGGATGCTGTAGAACAGCAGCAGCATCAGCACGAGATCGGGCACGCCGCGCACGAGCGTCGTGTAGACGGTGCCGATGCCGTTGGAGAGGCGGTTTTTCGACAGTTTCGCCGCCGCGCCGAGCAGGCCCAGCACGAAGGCGAGCACGAGCGACAACACCGCCAGTTTGACGGTCTGCCAGGTGCCGCTGAGAAGCAGCGGGCCGTAGCCTTGAAGGAACATATGAAGTCCTTGACGACGCGCTTGTGACGCATCGCGAAAGACGCGGCCCGTGTTGCGCCGCGCGGGCCGCGAGCGTTCGGCTCGCCATGACGCGCGGCGCACAGCGTACCGCTGTGCAAATCATGCCGTGGGAGCGTTGGCGTTCCCGCGGCGCGCTTTTGGGACTTTCGTCTCGAATGGGTTTGAATCTACTGCCGGTTTCTGCCACTGCCGCCGTTGCTGGCGACCGGGCTCACCTTCCTTGTTGCCGACTCTAGTACGAAGCCCCGCTCACGCCCATGCGGGCGAGTCCCGAGTCTCGCGGATACTGCCTGCCGGTTCGTCTCGCGCGGTGTCGAGTGTTGTTTGCGCCGAGGTGTCCTGAAGGGCCCTGAGCGACGCATGGAACGTCCGAGCGCCTCGAAAAGGGCGGTATTTTACCCGAACAGCGCCGGGGTGCCAGTGCGGGACGTCCGTGGACCGGCACGAGCGGCGGTGGGCGTTGTGCGTGCGCGACGTTGCGGCGGGTTTTGCCGCCGGCAGCGATTGCTCGCACCGGTGGAACGGTCCAGTGCATGTGCGCCGATTGTTTGGCGATCGCGTTGGCCCTACATTGTCTCCATCAACTTGTTTCTTTACCGGGAGATTTTCCATGATCGAGATTCGCCGTTCCGAAGAACGTGGCCATGCCAACCACGGCTGGCTCGACTCCTACCACAGCTTCTCGTTTGCCGATTACCGTGATTCGCGGCACGTGCATTTCGGCCCGCTGCGCGTCATCAACGAAGACCGCATCGAGGGCGGCCAGGGCTTTGGCGCGCACGGCCACCGCGACATGGAAATCGTCACGTACGTGCTCGAGGGCGCGCTGGCCCATCGCGACAGCATGGGCAACGGCTCGACGATCCGCCACGGCGACGTGCAGCGCATGAGCGCGGGCACCGGCGTGCAGCACAGCGAGTTCAACGCTTCGCGCGACGAGCAGGTGCATCTGCTGCAGATCTGGGTGCTGCCGAGCCGCGCGGGCGACCAGCCCGGCTACGAGGAAAAGCGTTTCGATGCCGACAGCAAGCGCGGCCGCCTGCGCGTGATCGCATCGCCCGACGGCCACGACGGCTCGGTGACGATCCACGCGGACGCCTCGATCTACGCGGGTCTTCTCGACGGCGCCGAGACCGCGCAGTTTGCGCTGCCGAAGGGGCGTCTCGCCTACGTGCACGTCGCGCGTGGTGCGGTGACGGTGAACGGTACGCTGCTCAAGGCGGGTGACGCCGCGAAGCTCAGCGACACCGACACGGTCACGCTCGAAAACGGCGAGGACGCGGAAGTGCTGCTGTTCGATCTGGGCCAGCTGAACGGCTGATTGCTGCCGCGCCCGCTTCGATGGTGAGGCTTTGGCGCGGCTTTAACCGCCACCAAAGAACAACGCCACGGAAGATTGCTTCCGTGGCGTTGTTTCATGCGCGAGGCGGCCTTTCGGCTGGCCCCGCGCTACCTGGCGTGACGCTTACTGACTGGCGGCCGGCGCCGACGCCGCGCCCTTCTGAGCCTTGTGATGCTGCCAGCGCTCGTGCATCTTCTCGCGGCGTTCTTCCATCCGCGCGAAGCGCTTCTTCAGCGCGGTGCTGACGGTGGTCTTCTGCTGGTCGTTCAGCGCGTTATAGAACTTGAGCCAGGTGTCGCTGGTTTGCTGGCGCAGTTGTGCGTCCTTCTGCTCGATCTGCTGGTGCGTCGCGGCCATCGCGTTCAGGTCGAGGATGGGCTGCTGCTGCGCCGCCTTGAACTGTTCGCGAGCCTGCTGGTGGTTCGCGCGCATCGCTTCGTGATTCTGCTTCATCGTATCGAGCGCGCTTTGCCACAGCTTTTCCTGATCCGCGTTCAGCTTCAGCTGGTCGTGGAGCTGGGTCAGTTCCTTCATGAAGTGGCCGTGCCAGCCGCCGGGGCCGCCGTGCGCGTGCTCCGCAGGCTGGGCGGCATAAGCGGCGCCCGCGCCGAGGGCGAGAGCGGTGGCGGCAACAGCGAGAACGCGCGACATCTTTTTGGTGGACATATAAGGCTCCTTGTAATGGAATAGCCGACGATGCAGCCGGTCATGAGGACTCGCCTGCATTCGGTAAGGCACAGCGTAGAGAACTGTGCCGGGCACTGTGTTACGTGCTCCGGTGCGGCTATTACCAGGCATTACGCGAGGCTTTCACCGTAACACCCGGTAACCCTTGACGCTGTTTGGAAAACGAAATCCCTTTCTGCTGCGCGTTAAACTTCATTCCATGGCTACTCAAATCCTGGTCGTCGACGACGACGTCGAATTGCGCGATCTTCTGCGCGACTATCTCGCCCGTCAGGGTATCGAAGTCTCGGTGCTGCACGATGCGGGCTCGCTCGAGCGCCGCCTCGAACGCGAGCGTCCCGACCTCATCGTGCTGGACCTCATGATGCCGGGCGTGGACGGGCTCACCGCGCTGCGCAAGCTGCGCGCCTCGGGCGACGATATCCCCGTCATCATGCTGACCGCGCGCGCGGACGACGTCGACCGCATCGTCGGTCTCGAACTCGGCGCGGACGACTATCTCGGCAAGCCGTTCAATCCGCGCGAACTGCTCGCGCGCGTGCAAGCGGTGCTGCGGCGGCGCCGCACGCTGCCGTCGGCGGCCGCGCCCGAGCAGCGCGAGCCGTTCAGCTTCGGCCGCTTCACGCTCGACTTCCAGTCGCGCACGCTGCATCACGAAGACAAGCCGCTCACGTTGTCGGGCAGCGAGTTCGCGCTGCTGAAGATTTTCGTCAATCATCCCATGCGCACGCTCACGCGCGAGCGCTTGCTGGAACTGCTGCACGGTCCCGAGTACGACGGCACCGACCGCGGCATCGACGTGCAGGTGTGGCGCCTGCGCCGCATTCTCGAAACCGATCCGTCCACGCCGCGCTTCATCCAGACGGTGCGTGGCCGCGGTTACGTGTTCGTGCCGGACGGCGAGCAGCATGCGTCGGCCCATTGATTCGCTGTTCGGGAGACTGGCACTGCTGGTTGTCGGCGTGCTGCTGCTGTCGCATTTTGCGTGGTACGCGCTGATACGGCTCGAACGCTCGCAGTTCCAGACGCGCTACGCGGTCGAGGAAGCGATCTTCCTCGTCGACGCGGTGCGTCAGCATGTCGCCCGTACACCGGATCAACCGTTGCCGTCGCGCGTGAAGCTCGTCGATCCGGCGAGCCCCGACGTGCCGCCGGCAAATTCCACCATGCCGGCGCCGCTCTCGCGTTTCGTCGAAGACGTGCGCGACCGCATGCCGGACGGCACCCAGGTGCGCGTGGGTCCGCCGGGCCATCCGCCCACGCTGTGGGTGCGCGAGGCGAACGATAGCAGCTGGATCGTCGTGCCCGTGCAGCCGCTGCGCATGCCGCACTCGCTCGACCGCACGGTGCTGTGGCTCGTCATGATTTTCTCGTTCGCGGTGATGGCCGCGGTGTTCGCCGCGTGGGCCTTGCAGCAGCCGCTGCGCTCGCTCGCGCAGGCGGTCACGCGCTTCGGCCGCGGCTTGCCGGTGTCGCCGGTGCCCGAGCGCGGCCCGCGCGAATTGCGGCAGCTCACGCACGGCTTCAATCAGATGGTGCAGGAAGTCGCGCGCACCGAGAACGATCGCGCGGTGATGCTGGCCGGTGTCGCGCACGATCTGAAAACGCCGCTTGCGCGCCTGCGGCTGCGTGCCGAGATGATGGACGACGCGAAGACGCGCGACGGCGTGGTGCGCGACGTCGATTCGATGACGCATATCGTCGAGCAGTTTCTCGTGTTCGCGCACGACGGCGCGGATCGCAGCGAACCCGTCGAAGTGGATGCGCAATGCGAGCGGGTCGTGCGCAGCTATCGGGCGGTGGCCTCTGGCGCGCCGACCGTGGAGACGGAACTCGCCGCGGGGCCGTCATTCCTGCTGCCGGCCGCCACGCTCGACCGGATTCTCTCGAACCTGCTCGATAACGCGCATGCCTATGGCGCGCCGCCGGTGATCGTGGCGACCGCGCGCACGGCGCAGGGCTTCACGCTATCGGTGAGCGACAGCGGCAAGGGCATTGCCGCGCAAGACATCATCAACGCGAGCCGGCCGTTCGTGCGGCTCGATCCGGCGCGCGGCGGCAACGGCCATAGCGGGCTCGGTCTCGCGATTGTCGAGCGGCTCGTGCGGCGCGCGGGCGGCGAATGGGAAATCGGCAATCACGATGGCCGTGGCTTGCGCGTGCTGATGAGCTTCTCGTTCGAGATGCTGCCGAAGGTGGCGGCAACTTCGGAGCATGCCTGGTAAATGCCACGATAAATGGCTGGGGAAGGCGAGGCACGGTGGGGGCGATGTTCGCGGCACGCGGCCTTGCGGCCACGTGACTCGCGCCTGATTGCACCCCCGGCGTCTTAATCCGAGAACAGCGTATTGAGCGCGTTGGCCGTTTCGCTGTCCACCGTATTCCACGTGACCGATTCCGCCTCGAAGATGTAGTGCGTCGTGTATTTGCCGAGGCGCGCCAGTATTTCCTCCTGAATCAGTTCCGGCGCGACCGCCAGTTTCAGATACCACGCGGTCGACGACAGGCGCGTCTGAAACGCACCGTATTCGGCCAGCAGGTGGTCGAATGCATCAGCATCCTGATCGCGACAGACGATGACCAGATTTCCCTTCATGCGAATCTCCCGTTAGAGCAGTAGCGACAATTCCAAGATCAGGATCGATGATACCTGCTTCGCTGCGAGAGGCTCGGAGATGGCGTCGACGGATGCGCCTGCTTACCAGGCGTTGACCGCCGTGCGCGTGGGCGGCGCGGTATCGTCGGGCGGCAGCGCCTCGGTGCGGTCGCGGCCGCCGGTCTTGGCCGCGTAGAGCGCGGTGTCGGCGCGGCTCATGAGGCGCTCGGGCAGATCGTCCGGCGACAATTCCGTGATGCCGATGCTCACGCTCAGGCTGACCGAGGGCGGCAGCTTCGGCGACGGCGCGGCCTTCAGCGCGAGGCGCAGACGCTCGACCACTTCGCGGCCGCCGGCAAGACCGGTGGCCGGCAGCAGCAGGCCGAACTCCTCGCCGCCGAGCCGGCCGATGGCGTCCGAGCCGCGCAGCTCGGTGCGGCAGGTATCGACGAAATGTTCGAGCGCGCGGTCGCCGGCCGCGTGGCCGAAGCGGTCGTTGATCTGCTTGAAGTGGTCGAGATCGGCGATCGCCATGCACAGCGGCTCGCGGCCCGCCTGCGCGCGGTCGATCTCGCGGCGCAGCAGGTCGAGGAAGTAGCGCCGCGACAACGCGCCTGTCAGCGCATCGTGACGCGCCTCGGCCGACAGCAGCGTATTGGCCGATTGCAGCTGCTTCGCGAGATCGCGCGTCGCACGATGGTGGCGCCGCTCGCGCACGTAGGACACGGTAATCACCCACGCGAGCGCGACGGTGCCGGCCAGCGTCAGAAACACCAGCAGATGATCGCGCTTGTGATTGCGCAGCAACTCGGGCCACGCCGCGAGCGGATCGACCAGATGCGCGGACAGCCCCGAATTCAGGCCGCTGCGGTTCTGATACAGCGCCGGCGCCGGCTGTTCGCTCATGCCGAAGAACTGCGCGGCCGCGGCCGCCGGGACCCACGGCGCCTGCTCGCGCAACTGCGTGTCGACGCGGATGCGCATCTCGGGAAACGTCTCGCGCCGATAGATGATGCGCCGCTCGGCGGGGCTCATCTGCGTGATGCGCGAGCTCGGCATCGCGCGGCCTTCGAGCGCGCTGTCGTGCGCCATGATGATGACGCCGTTGTCGTCGGTGACGAAGGTGCCCGCGTGCGCTACCCAGTGACGCAGCCGCGCGATGCCGACCTTCGCGACCACCACGCCGACCAGCAAGCCGTCCGAGTAGACCGGCGCGGCGATGAAGATGCCCGGCTCGCCGCTCGCGCGGCCCACGCCGTAGGCTTCCGAAAACGCGCCGAGCAGCGCGTTGGTCATATAGCTGCGTGTGCGCATGTCCACGCCGACGAGCGACGGCTGGATGCCGGCCGGATTCGAGATCGTGGCGCTCGACGCCACGCAGATGCCGTTCGTGTTGACGATCCAGATCTGGTCGAGCCCGGAGAAGCCCTGCGCGTCATGCAGGAACTGGCTGACCGCCGCCATCTGCGGATTGCCGAGCAGCGCGGCGCGCAGGGCGGGTTCCGCCATCCCCGCGTTCACGGCATAATTCTGCGATTGCACGAGGGCGCGCTGGACTACGTCCATTTCGGCCATGGTCGCGGGGATGGCGCGGGACATCGCGAGGTCGCTGGCAATCACCTCGGCCATGTTGTCGACGATCGACGTGGACATTTGCCGCTGGCTGTGCAGAGCCGCATCCAGTTCCTGCTGTACCATCCGGTCCGCGACCATGCCAGCCACGAACCAGCAAACCAGTACGATCAGCGCGAAGCTGACCGGTCCGGCTATCTGGCGCAAGGTTGTCCTGTTCATCGACCCTCTGATCCGTCTGTCTGTGACATGCAACTTGCTCATTCGCGGCAACGCGCGGGTGCGGTCTGCGGCCCTTGCGTCGGCACCTGGCCGGGGCTGCTCGCCCGCCTTGCGGCCGATGCCCTGGTGGGTCCTATGGTCGATGTGTTTGCCGCTGGTCTGCCGCCGTGTTTGAAACGGCTGACGATTCAAACCCGGCGCGAACACGGCGGCCCGGCAAGAATCGTTTGAAAACAGGTGCGTCGTTTCCTGATTCTAACCGTCATGAGGCCCGGCGCCATCCTTATTGCAGGGATGCGCACTGCATGGATCAGGCCGGTCAGATTCATAACGGCAGGCGCCTCGTTTTCTTGATGGCTGCATCGGTCTCGCAGGCGGATTCGTCAGGATTCCCGATACGCTGCGATTACCGTGTATGTCGTTTGCGCGCCACGCCTTGCGATACGGTGCGCGCGCGGATCTGCCATCGCGCAGCGCGGCGAGGTACAGTGCGGCGCGCTGCCGATATGGCGCAAACAGGGGCGGTTGTAAGGCCCCGGTAACCCTGTCTCGCAATTTGCGGGGAAAGGTTGTATCTGAAACATAGGATGGTGTAGTGTCGTGCCGTCCAAAATGAGGAAAGCCCGCCGGCCTTCGGGCGGCGTCCGCGGCGACAGGTATCCGTGTGATGGTTGTGCTCGCGGGCGGCTCGTTCGCGAACATGTCCGTTGCCGGACCACGTGTCTTCAACGCTAACGATTTACCACGCACGCGCGTTTTGCCATGCCCGATTTCCACTTTCCGGACCGATCTGTTGACCGCCGCGTTCAAGTCGCGACCTCCTTCGAGCGATCGCATGCCTGTTTCGAAAGAGGGGGCATCTAATGGATTTCAGCTTTGACCTCAAACGCACCGCCAATGCGTCGGCATGGCGCGTGCTGCCCAACCGCTGGGACTTCGTCGCGTTTCCGCTGATCATCTGTCTGATCGCGATGGCGTCGATCGGCTTTCACGAGACGCTCGCGCCGATGTCGACGCTGAAGACCCAGGCGATCTCGCTCGATCCGTCGAACCTGCCCGAGTACGCGATGCGCACCACGCTGCGCATGCTCGCGGCGATGGTGGCCTCGCTGATCTTCACGCTCATTTACGGCACGCTGGCCGCCAAGAGCCGCCGCGCCGGCCTCGTGCTCGTGCCGATTCTCGACATCCTGCAGTCGGTGCCGGTGCTCGGCTACATTTCGTTTACGGTCACGTTCTTTCTCGCGCTGTTCCCGGGCCGCGTGCTCGGCGCCGAGCTTGCCGCGATCTTCGCGATCTTCACGAGCCAGGCGTGGAACATGACGTTCAGCTTCTATCAGTCGCTGCGCACGGTGCCGCGCGATCTCGACGAAGTCTCGCGCGGCTTTCATCTGACTTCGTGGCAGCGTTTCTGGAAGCTCGAAGTGCCGTTCTCGATGCCGGGCCTCATCTGGAACATGATGATGTCGATGTCGGGCGGCTGGTTCTTCGTGGTCGCTTCCGAAGCGATTACGGTCGGCAACAACACGATTACGCTGCCGGGCATCGGCGCCTATCTGGCGCAGGCGATCAGCGACAAGAACCTGCACGCGATCGGCTGGGTGATTCTCGCGATGACGGTCGTGATCCTCGCGTACGACCAGTTCCTGTTCCGTCCGCTCGTCGCGTGGGCCGACAAGTTCCGCATGGAAAACACCAGCTCGGGCGACGCGCCCGAATCGTGGCTGCTCGACCTGATCCGCCGCACGCACCTGATTCACCGCCTGCTCGTGCCGCTCGGCTGGCTGTTCGCGCACGCTGCGCGCATGCGTTTCCAGCTGCCGGCGTTCAGCGCGCCGCGCTTTCATATTCCGCAAAGCGAGAAAAGCTCGAAGGTCGGCGACATCGTGTGGGCGGCGCTGGTGCTGATCGCCACCGCCTACGTGGTGTATCGCGTGTTTCTCTACGTGCGCACCGGCGTCACGCTCGACGAGATCGGCCATGTGCTCGTGCTCGGGCTCATCACGCTGCTGCGCGTCGTGGTGCTGATCGCGATCGCCTCGGTCATCTGGGTGCCGATCGGCGTGCTGATCGGCCTGCGCCCGGCGCTCGCGGAAAAGATCCAGCCGCTCGCGCAGTTTCTCGCGGCGTTTCCGGCGAACCTGCTGTTCCCGGTGTTCGTGATCGTGATCGTGCGTTTCCATCTGAACCCGGATATCTGGCTCTCGCCGCTGATCGTGCTCGGCACGCAGTGGTATATCCTGTTCAACGTGATCGCCGGCGCGAGCTCGTACCCGAACGACTATCGCGAGGCGGCCAAAAATTTCCATATCCGCGGCTGGCAGTGGTGGCGTCAGGCGATGCTGCCGGGCATTTTCCCGTACTACGTGACGGGCGCGATCACCGCGTCGGGCGGCGCGTGGAACGCGAGCATCGTGGCCGAGTTCGTGCAGTGGGGCGATACGAAGGTCGCGGCGCACGGGCTCGGCGCGTATATCGCGCAGACCACCGCGGCGGGCGATTATCCGAAGATCATCGTGGGCATCGCCGTGATGTCGCTGTTCGTCACGTTGTTCAACCGTCTGCTGTGGCGTCCGATGTACGCGTACGCCGAAGGCAAGCTGCGGCTCGATTGAGCGTCCCCGAACCTGTCGCTGCGCGCCGGGCCCTCGTGGGCGGCCAGCCAGACCCGAGGGGCGGCGCGGCGTTTTGATAAGAGAAATGAAGGCATAACGCGATGCAAAATCCTAAAGCTGCTATGACTGCCGCGCCGATCCAGACACCGCCGAAGCCCCCGCGTCTCGGCGACGAAATCCTGCGCGTCAAGGACGTGTGCCGCGGTTTCAACAAGACGCAGGGCGAGCTGCTCGTGCTCGACGATGCGAATCTGTCGCTGTGCGAAGGCGAGATCGTCGGGCTGCTGGGCCGCTCGGGCTCGGGCAAGTCGACGCTCCTGCGCATCATCGCCGGCCTGATCGAGCCGACCGGCGGCGAAGTCACCTATATGGGCAAGCCGCTCCAAGGCCCGGCGAAGGGTGTCGCGATGGTGTTCCAGACCTTCGCGCTGTTCCCGTGGCTGACCGTGCTGCAGAACGTGGAGGCGGGTCTCGAGGCGCAGGGCGTGGCCGCCAGCGAGCGCCGCACGCGCGCGCTCGCGGCGATCGATCTGATCGGTCTCGACGGCTTCGAGAACGCGTATCCGCGCGAGCTGTCGGGCGGCATGCGCCAGCGCGTCGGCTTTGCGCGGGCGCTGGTGGTCGATCCGACGCTGCTGCTGATGGACGAGCCGTTCTCCGCGCTCGACGTGCTGACCGCCGAAACGCTGCGTACCGACCTGCTCGATCTGTGGACGCAGGGCCGCATGCCGATCAAGGCGGTGCTGATCGTCACGCACAACATCGAGGAAGCGGTGTTCATGTGCGACCGCATTCTCGTGCTGTCGTCGAACCCGGGCCGCGTGATCGCCGAGATCAAGGTGCCGTTCAAGCATCCGCGCAACCGTCTGGACCCGGCGTTCCGCAAGCTGGTCGACGACATCTACGCGAAGATGACCGCGCGCCAGACCGACGAGCAGACCAAGAAGGGGCTCGAACTGCATAGCTGGCTGCCGCATGTGTCGACCAACCTGATGGCCGGTCTGATCGAAACGCTGGCCGCCGCGCCGTACCACGGCCGCGCGGACATGCCGGAAATCGCGCGCTCGCTGCATCTCGAGGTCGACGATCTGTTTCCGATCGCCGAAGTGCTGCAACACCTCGGTTTCGCCGACGTGCGCGAAGGCGATATTTTCCTCACGCCGCCCGCGCGCGTGTTCTCCGAGTTCGGCACGCAGGAACGGAAGATGATGTTCGCCGAGCATCTGCTGCGGCACGTGCCGCTCGCCGCGCGAATCAAGAAGGTGTTGAACGAGCGGCCGGGGCATCGCGCGCCGCGCGTGCGCTTCGAGCAGGAGCTGGAAGACTTTCTGTCGGATAGCGCCGCCGAGGAAACGCTCGATGCGGTCATCAACTGGGGCCGTTACGGCGAGATTTTCTCGTACAACGACCAGACCGAAATTTTCAGCCTGGAAGACGTGGAGTCGTAAAGCGCGGAATTTTGTGCGCGCGATTCGGCCGGCCGATTTGGCTTGCAGGTTCAGCCGGCAGGAAGCGATTCGAACGATAGGCTCGCTTGGCCAAGCGGCGGGGCGGATTGAATCGACTGCGCCGCTCTTTGCCACCAACCAGATGGTCGGCCTGACCGAAACGGCCCGCCCGGCATAGCCGGGCGGGCCGTTTCTGCTTATTGCAGCGTGCCCCAGCGTGCGACCGCCGGCTCGGCCGAGGCCCACTTCCAGCCCTTGTCCTGATGGCAGGCGCTCGCCGTGAACCACATTTCCGGCGCGTTCGGACCGTCGCCGTCCTGCACCGAGAACACGAACTCCTTGCAGAGCGCGAGCGCCGAACTGAAGGCGCGCGTCACGCGCACCTCACCGTGGCCGTTCTCGATCGGCAGCGTATGCTTGACCGACCACGGCCGCGTTTCGCCGACCGGCATCGCGCCCGCCAGCGCCGCGATCAGGTCCTGCTGGTCCTGGTGCATGTTGCGCATATAACGGGCGACGACTTCATCGGTCGCGGCCTGCACGGCGACGCCGACGCCGAGCGCGACGGCCGGATTGCTCGTGACGATCCCCGACGCGACACCCGCCGCAGCACCGCTTGCCGCGCCGATCGAGCCGCAGCCGCTCGCGAGCAGGCTCGCGGCCACGCACAGCACGCCGGCCGCGATGTGGCGCAGGCGGTTGCCGGCCAGCGTCAGCGTGCCTGGGGGCGTGGCGGTGCCGGTAGCGCGAGGGGCTGGATCAGACGTGGCTTCGAGCGAAGCATGACGACGTACCTGACGCACGGGATGCGCGGCCAGAAACGGCAACCGGAGCCGGAGCGCAAACCAGGCTGGCCGGCGCCTCGCAGCCTTGAGCGAAAGCCTCGTCATTGCAGCGAGCCCCAGCGCTCGGTAGCCGGTTCGGCCGAGGCCCAGCGCCAGTTGCTGCCGTCACGGCAGATCGACGCGATATAAAACGCACTGCTCGCGGGCACATTCTGGGTCGCGTTCTGATCGACGGAGAAGACGATTTCCTTGCAGTCGAGCGGACCGGTGCTGATCAGGCGGCTGACTGTCACGCGGCCGTGTTCGTCGTCTTCGATCGGGAAGGAGTGCGTGATGCTCCAGGGGGCCACCGCGCCGACGTCGAGCGGCCCTGCCGCGGTTGCGATGCTGTTCTGGGTGTTTCTGTGGACCACGCGCTCCGAGTACTGCACTCCGGCACGCGCCGCGGCCACCGCGCCGAGACCGATGCCGGTCGCGACCGCCGCATTGCTGGTGACCTTCGCCGCGACCGCTGCACCCCCGATACCGGCGCCCGCCACCGCGCCTTCCGAGTACAGCGAGCTGCAACCACTCAATGTCGATGAGACCGCCAGCGCGAGCGCGACAAGCGCTGTTGCGTGAGGGCGCTTGCGCGCGGCAGCGGATTTCGCGTTGCCGGCCCACACCATGTTCTTTTGCATTTCTTTTGTCCCTGCTCGTACAGGTGTCGTCGCTCACGCGCCAGGCAGCATGTGAACGAGCGGCACGTCGTTCCTGTCGTTCCCGTCGTCCCAATACGCAGCGGAATTGTGCAGGATGATATTTGTAATGGGCAGTGGGAAAATGCAAGAAATTGCAAAACATCGTGCATGGCACGGCGTTTTCTGTTTTTTCTTCGGGGTTTGCCGGCGAATTGTATTGGCGTATTGGCGTTTGGGCGGATTCGCTCATCGGCGCGCGAGGCGGCTCGCACCATGCGGCGAAGCTATACGCGCGAACTTCGGCATTCCGGTGCGAATGGGCATCGTGCCCGGCAATGAATCGCGGCGCGAACAGCGGATTCGCCGTCGGCACATGTATTCGATGCCCGTTATCGACGCACCGCCTCGCTACTGCTCGGCCTCCTCTTCGCCGTTCTCGTCGCCGTATGCGCTCAGGCGGTTGTACAGCGTTTTCAGGCTCACACCGAGCGCTTTCGCCGCGCGCCGCTTGTCGCCGCCGCAATACTTGAGCGTGCCGAGAATGATCTGCTTTTGCGCATCGGCGAGCGGCGTGCCGATCCACACGCTCATCGCATCGCCCTGCGTGACCGCTTTCTTGACCCGCGATGCGAGATGCGGATGCGGCAGCTCGACCGTCTTCTCCGCGAGAATGAACGCGCGATACACGGCGTTCTTCAGTTCGCGCACATTGCCCGGCCACGACCAGGCGCGCAGCGTTTCGATCGAACGCTTGCTGAAGCTCTTGCCGGTGCTTTCCTGTTGATTCAGCTGCGCGAGGAAATACTGCGCGAGCAGTTCGCGGTCGTTTTCGCGCTCGCGCAGCGGCGGCGCGCGCAGCGGAAAAACCGCGAGCCGGTACATGAGGTCTTCGCGCAAGCCGTTTTCCTTCACGGCCACGGCGGGATCGCGATTGGTCGCGGCGATCACGCGCACGTTGCCGCTAATCAGCTCGTTGCCGCCGACACGATAGAACGTGCCCGTCTCGAGCGCGCGCAGCAGTTTGACCTGGCGCACCGGCGCCATTTCGGTGATCTCGTCGAGAAACAGGGTGCCGCCGTTCGCGTGTTCGAAGTAGCCGATGCGGCCCTGGACCGCGCCGGTGAAGCTGCCTTTCTCGTGGCCGAACAGTTCGGCTTCGATCAGTTCATCGGGAATCGCGCCGCAGTTCACGGCGACGAACGCGGCGTCCTTGCGGCTGCTGCGCTCATGGATCGTGCGGGCGATCAGCTCCTTGCCGGTGCCCGATTCGCCGATGATCAGCGCGGTCGCGTCGGTATCGGCGACGCGCTCTATCTGCTCGTAGAGATCGAGCATCACCGGCGACGAGCCGTATAGCAGCCCGTACGATTTCAGTCCCGCGACGCCGTCCGCGACGCGCTGCTTCGCTTGTGACGAAGCATGGCCGCCGGCGGAGACGGTGGGCGAGTCCAGATCGATTGACGCCATAAAGAAGGGGAGTCCTGTGCAAATGAAGTTCGTGGTGCGGCGCGCAGGCCTTGAGACGCGATAGACCGTACAGCCACTATCCCACAAAAGTCGATTTAACCACTTCGGTACGGTTTCCGGCAATCGACGCGGCCGCGCGAGAAATATTGCCGCGCGCAACCGGTCGAAACTGCCCGAATACCGCATGCGAGCGCTGTTAAAGCGGCAAATTTGCCGGGCATGCGCTTTGCGGCATGGACGGATTCATCGGCTCGCGAGAGCTTCGGGCGGCACGCGAAAGAGGGGAGAGAAGCGCGCGAACGGTGCCGTCGACGGGTTCGGCGATGGGCGCATGCGTGCCGCGATCCATGCCAGGAGGCTCATACGCACGCCGAGCCGGACGAGACCAGACAAGGAGTGAGCGATGACCGACACGACGCAACAACTTGCACTCGGCAGCCAGAAGATCGTCGAGGATTTACGGGTGCTGCTGAGAGACTCGGAAGAAATGCTGCGGCTTGCCGGCAACGTGCCGGGCGAGGGCGTCGACGCGTTGCGCGAGCGGCTCGGCACGCATGTCGAGACGCTGCAGTCGGCGCTCGGCGATGCGCAGCGCAACGTGCATCGGCGCTATCGCGGGGCGGCCGTCCGCACCGAACGCTATGTGCGCCACCACCCATGGCGTGCGATCGCGCTCGCGGCGGGCAGCGGTTTCCTGCTCGGCGCGCTGGTTGCGCGTTAGCCGTGGCGTGAAGGCGCATCGGCTCGCGGCATCCGCATGCCTGGCACTCTTCCCACTACGACCAAGGAGTTCACCATGGCACGACCCACGATTGGCATCTTCGGCGCACTGATGGCGCTGGGCGGTTTCCTCGCGATTCGCTATGTGCAGAACCGACGCGCGGACCAGTTTGCCGCCGCTCGCGACCTGAGCCGCTGGGAAAACGAGGGCGGCGCGGTGGCAACGCCGCGCGCCCTGGCGAGCGAGGCGGCGGTGACGTCGGGCGCGCACGGTACGAATGGCACGAACGGTTCGGGTCAGGCGCACGGCGAAGGCGACGCATGGCCGTTTCCGCGCGGCTGAGTTGTGATCGGACCCGCGATCGAGCCGCACGCGCCTGCCGCGTGCCGCCTGAGCGGGATTGCTGGGCGGCGTCCCGACGGCGTTATTAAACGAATCCTATAAAGCCGTATAATGGGCAAATAGGCAACAATAAAGCGCCAATTCCGCAGGTTTTTCGCGATATTGTTGCGCTTTTATTCGCAGTGGTCGGCCGGACGTGAATTCGGTGTGACTCCAGCGCGGTTCCGGGTCACGCAGCCGGCCTGCCTGGCGGCATGCGATCCGCATGTTTCGCTCCTTTCTTGACCCACGCTTGCAGGCTTTCGAGACGCGATGCCACATGTACTGATTGTCGATGACGACGCAGCTACCCGCGAGGCGCTTTCCGCAATCATGGGGGGAGACGGCCTGACCACCGCCACCGCGGGCGATTTGCGCGAAGCGCGTATTCAACTGGTCCGGCAGATGCCGGACGTCGTATTCACCGACCTGAAGCTGCCTGACGGCAGCGGGGTCGATCTGTTCGAAGACCTCGATCCGCGCTCCGGCGTCGAAGTGATCGTGATTACCGGTCACGCGACCGTGGAGTCGGCGGTCAGCGCGCTGAAAATGGGTGCCGCCGACTACCTCGTGAAGCCGATCAACATGCAGCGCGTGAAGGCGATCCTCTCGCGCCTGCCGCGCGCCGGCGACCTCAAGGCGGAGATCGGCACGCTGCGTGGCGAGTTGCGCCGCATGGGCCGCTTCGGTCTGATGCTCGGCAATTCGCCGGCGATGCAGGAGGTCTACGACCAGATCAGCCGCGTCGCGCCGACGGCGGCCTCGGTCATGCTGGTCGGCGAATCGGGCACCGGCAAGGAAGTTGCCGCGCAGACGCTGCACGAGTTGAGCCTGCGGCGCAAGCATGCGTTTCTCGCGGTCAATTGCGGCGCGATTTCGCCGAACCTGATCGAATCGGAAATGTTCGGCCACGAGCGCGGCTCGTTCACGGGCGCGGACCGCCAGCACAAGGGTTATTTCGAGCGCGCGAACGGCGGCACGCTGTTCCTCGACGAAATCACCGAGATGCCGATCGAGTTGCAGGTGAAGCTGCTGCGCGTGCTCGAAACCGGCATGTTCATGCGCGTCGGCACGACCCGGGAAATCGAAACCGATGTGCGCCTGATCGCGGCCACCAACCGCGATCCGGAGCAGGCGGTGCTCGAAGGCAAGCTGCGGCTCGATCTCTATCACCGCCTGAACGTATTTCCGATCAGCCTGCCGCCGCTGCGCGATCGCGGCAAGGATGTCGAACTGCTCGCGCAGGCGTTCCTCGACGAACTCAACGAGCGCCATGACACGAAGAAGCATTTTCCGGCCGCGGTCAAGGAGATGCTGCTGTCGTACCCGTGGCCCGGCAACGTGCGCGAGCTGAAGAACTACGTGCAGCGTGCGCACATCATGTCGGGCGCCGATTCGGACAGTACCGCGACCGTGCCGTTGCAGATCACGCTGTCGAAGCCCGCGGCCGGCACCGCGATCACGATTCCGTTCGGCACGTCGCTCGCCGAAGCGGACCGTCAGCTGATCCTGGCGACGCTCGAACAATGCGGCGGCGTGAAAACGCGCGCCGCGGAAATTCTCGGCATCAGTCTGAAGACGCTGTACAACCGCCTTGTCGAATATGGCAACGATGCGCGTGAAGACGGCGACGCCGCCGACGAATCGCGCGCGCTGGGCGGCGCGAACGCCTGATTCGACGCGGCGATTGGCGTAGAACGCTGCGGGTTCGCGCCAGTCGTGTTGAGCGGCGCCGGTTCGCCCGGTGCTTCGCTTCGATAAGTCTGAATCAGCACGCTAACCCGGCACGCCAAACCTGACTCCCCAGACGACCGCGCGCGCATCGCAAAACGGCACAGCCTTTGCTGCGTTTCAACGAAACGCAAAACGAGGACACCGACATGCCGCGAGACGTTGCCGCTCCCGAGCCGCCGCTGCCGAAGCGCGCTCACCGGCCCGAGCCGGTCGAGCCGCCCACTGCGCCGCCCGATCCGGGCGAACCCGATACGCTTCCAACGCCGGGCCCCGACCCGATCGATCCCGACGAACCGTTTGCACCGCCGATCGGCGATCCGCCGCCGCAGCCGACGCAAGCGCCTCAGGCCAATGCGCGTCCACTGCGGCCGATGCGCTTGCGCCGCCAGAAGCGCTGGCCGCATCGTCACGGCAATCCGCGCACCGGACCTCGCGCCGCGACAGGCTAAATCATGCAAAACGCCCCGTTCGCGGCGGCGAATTGATGTACTTGTTACAAAGCCGAGGCATTTTTTACCGGCAATTTGCCGTCACGCCCCCTAGACTGTATGAATGCCGCCACAGCGGCGAGCTTCCCCTGGAGGCATCGATCATGCGACATCCCGCATTGCGACGTTCCGCGCGGCACTCGAAGCGCGGTCCCCGGCAGGGCGACGGCAACGCCGAGCCGGCCGTGTCGCCGGACCCGGCCGGGCAGAACCGGATCGCTCCGCATACGCCGCCGGACGGCGAACACAATCAGGGCGGGGTGCGTCAGGAAGGGCTCGAATACCAGCGCGACCTCGGCTCGGAGCAGGACGCTTGAGCCCCGGCGGCCACTTCGGGCAGGCACGAGGGCCGGTAAACAAGGCTTCCTGTTTCATCATATAAGACAGAAAAAACTTCTTCGCGATGGTCTGCGGTCGCGTGTTTTTGCTCGTCCAACGCAGTTGAATATATTTTTATTTTCGAGATACCGCGGAAATCGGCACGCCACTTGCGTGCACCGTTTTGGCACATATCCGCATACAACGAAACAATGGAGTACCAATGAGCAGATTGATCGTGGTATCGAATCGTGTCGCACCGATCCAGGAGGCGCGGCCCGCGGCGGGCGGGCTGGCCATCGGCGTGCTCGACGCGTTGAAGGAGACCGGCGGCGTCTGGTTCGGCTGGAGCGGCGAAACGGTGGGCGAGCCGTCCGCCCCGGTGATCGAAAAACAGGGCAACGTGACCTACGCGACGGTGGGCCTCACCAAGCGCGACTACGATCAGTACTACCGTGGCTTCTCCAATACGACGCTGTGGCCGACCTTTCACTATCGCAACGATCTCTCGCGCTACGACCGCCAGGAGTACGCCGGCTATCAGCGCGTCAACGCGACGCTCGCGAAGCAGCTCAAGGAGCTGCTCGAACCGGGCGACATCATCTGGGTCCACGACTATCATCTGCTGCCGTTCGCGCGCTGTCTGCGCGAACTGGGCGTGCAGAACCCGATCGGTTTTTTCCTGCACATTCCGTTTCCGGTGCCCGAGGTGCTGCGCACGATTCCGCCGCACGACGAACTCGTCAAGGCGATGTGCAGCTATGACGTGATCGGCTTCCAGACCGAAGCCGACCGCCAGTCGTTCGTCGACTACATCGAGCGCGGCCAGCACGGCACATCGAGCGAAGACGGCATGGTCCACGCGTTCAATCGCTTCCTCAAGGTGGGCGCCTATCCGATCGGTATCTATCCCGATGCGATCGCCAGGGCCGCTGAGCAGTTCATCGACCGCAAGCCCGTGCGCAGCCTGCGCGACGGCATGCGCGGCCGCAAGCTGATCATGAGCGTCGACCGGCTCGATTACTCGAAGGGGCTCGTCGAGCGTTTCCAGGCATTCGAGCGGCTGTTGCTGAACGCGCCCGGCTGGCATGGCCGCGTCTCGCTCGTGCAGATCGCGCCGCCGACCCGCGCCGACGTGCAGACCTATCAGCGCATCCGGCAGACGCTGGAGGGCGAGGCGGGCCGTATCAACGGCCGTTTCGCGCAGCTCGACTGGACGCCGATCCAGTATCTGAACCGCAAATACGAGCGCAATCTGCTGATGGCGCTGTTCCGCCAGTCGCAGGTCGGCTACGTGACGCCGTTGCGCGACGGCATGAATCTCGTCGCGAAGGAGTACGTGGCTTCGCAGGACCCGGCCGATCCGGGCGTGCTCGTGCTGTCGCAGTTCGCGGGCGCGGCCGAGCAGTTGCCGGGCGCGCTCGTCGTCAATCCGTTCGATCTCTCGCAGATGGCCGAAGCGCTCGAACGTGCGCTCTCGATGCCGCTCGCCGAGCGCCAGGCGCGTCACGCGGACATGATGAAGCCGCTGCGCGAGAACAACCTGTCGGTGTGGCGCGATACGTTCCTCGACGATCTGCGCAACGTCGCGACCGCGTCTTCGGTGAGGGCCAAAGCGGTAAAGCTCGCTGACGTGACGGCATCGTCGTCGTAAGCGCAGGGGCGTCGTCCGCGCTGGTGGCCGCGGATGGCGCCCATGCCGATCACGTCTGATTCGCGGTAGCGCGCCAGGAGACCTGGAGCAATACGTGGAGCAATGAAGGAAGGGCGCGCATCGCGTCGTGCGATGCGCGCCCTTCGTTTGCGTGGGCCTATGGGCCGCGTGTGTTTTTACGCGTGTCCATGCGCTTGCGTGCACGCGCATGGACACGCGTATAGGCACGCAAGCACGACCGCGGGAACGTGAGTACGCGACTAGGCGACCACACGCGCAGCAACCTCAATCCGGCTGCGTCACCTTCTGCATGATCCGCATCGTGCTCACGAGCGCGGCTACTGCCGAAAAACCCGCGGCGACATACAGCGCAACGATCGGCCCGTTCTGCGGCGCGACGCCGAAGATCAGCGCGACCAGGGCCGCGCCCAGCGTCTGTCCGGTCAGGCGCGCGGTGCCGAGCATGCCGCTCGCGCCGCCGCTGCGCTCGCGCGGCGCCGAAGACAGCATCGTGCGATTGTTCGGCGACTGGAAGATGCCGAAGCCCGCGCCGCACAGCGCCATGCGCCAGGCGATCTGCAGCGCGTCCGGATGCGGGCCGAGCGTGGCGAGCAGCAGCAGCCCGGCCGTCATCGCGGCGAGCCCGATGCCGCCGAGCCAGCCGGCCGACACCTTGTCCGACAGCACGCCGGCAATGGGTGCCGCGATGATGATGATCGCGGGCCACGGTGTCATCAAAATACCGGTTTCGACCTGCGACAGGCCGAGCGTTTCCTGCAGCATGAACGGCAGCGACACGAACGCGAGCATCTGCGCGCAGAACGAACAGACCGAGGTGCCGATCGACAGCGCGAACACCGGGATGCGCAGCAGGTCGATCGGCAGGAGCGGCGCGGACTGCCTGAGCTGACGGCGCACGAAGAAGTAGCCGATCACGAGTGCGCCGAGCGCTTCGAGCGTCACGTAGCCGAAGAGCTCGCCGTGACCGAGGCCATCGACCGCGAAAATCAGCAGGCCGAACACGAATGCGTTCATGACCGCGCTCAGATAGTCGTACGGCGATTCGTGGCCGCGGTTCAGCGGCAGTGCCTTGATGGCGCAGACGATCGCCGCGACGCCGATCGGCACGTTGATCGCGAACAGCCACGGCCACGAGGCGACGGCAAGCACGCCCGAGGCGACCGTCGGTCCGATCGCCGACGACACCGCGACCACCACCGCGTTGATCGAGACGCCGCGCCCGAGCTGCGCGGGCGGATAGATCATGCGCACGAGCGCGGTGTTCACGCTCATCACGCCGGCCGCCCCGAAGCCCTGGAACACGCGCGCGAGCGCGAGCGTCGTCAGCGAGGTCGAGACCGCGCAGCCGAGCGAGGCGACCGTGAACACGATCAGCCCGGACAGATAGATGCGCCGGTAGCCGATGCGATCGCCGAGCGAGGAGAACGGCAGCAGCGTGATCGTGATCGCGAGCTGGTACGCGTTGACGACCCAGATCGACGAGGCGGCGCTGGCATTGAGGTTGCGCGCGATGGTCGGCAGCGCGACGTTGGCGATTGCGCTGTCGAGTACCGCGAGCGTGAGCCCGAGCGCGATGACGAGCATCGCCCAGTAGCGTTGCGGAATCGGCAGACCCTGGTGTTCGGCGCCTTGTGCCGGCGAGGCGGCGAGGGTGGAGCCGTCGTTGCGCGAGGATTGTGCGTGCATCGATTGTTCGAGTTGTGATGGGACGGCTGCGCAGTCGCGCGACCCGGCGTGAAGGCCGCTTCGGCCCACGCTGGCGCCGCATCCTGCTGCGTTATTTGAGTTCGTAAAGGCCCGTGTGAGTGGTCGAGTCGATTTCGTTCAGGTGGGTCATGAAGCGCGCCACCGCGTTGGTGGTGTCCGCGCTGACCGGCAGATGCGGCACCTTCAGCGCATGCAGCCGGAAGATGTAGCGATGCGTGCGATCGCCGCGCGGCGGCGCAGCGCCGCCGAAGCCGACCGTTCCGTAGTCGTTGCGCACCTGCAGCGCACCTTGCGGCAGCAGCGCGCCGTCGGCCTTGCCGGCATTGCGCGGCAGCGCGCGCGCATCGGCCGGAATGTTGACTACGACCCAGTGCCAGAAGCCGCTGCCGGTCGGCGCATCGGGATCGTGAACGGTGAGCGCGAAGCTTTGCGTGTCCGCGGGCGGAGCTTCCCATTGCAGCGACGGCGAGATGTTTTCGCCGTCGACGCCGAATGCCTTGTCGTCGTATTCGTGGGCTTTCGGCATGAAGCTGTTGGTGGGAAAGTCGTCGGACCAAAGACGGAAGTCAGCCATGATGTGCCTCCCTTGTTGATTGGTTCTGCGAGCGTCGGAGCGTGCGCCTGCGCGGCGGACGAAGGCGCCTGGGCGGCCCGCCGACGTGTTGCGCAACGTGCGGCGCAGGCGCCTGCACGCATTGCGGATGCAGGGCGATACGTACGCCGATACGCATTCCGGGAACCCCTCGACAGCCCCCCGAAAGCGCTCCGAACAAGCCTTTCGAGTGTATCACCAGCGGCCGCAGGACTACCGCACGAGACGTGGGCAGCGCGCGCTTTTCAGCCGTCCTGGCGCGTTCTAACGCTGTTTTTCATCCGCGTTCTTCGAACTCCGGCGCGTCGCTTTTGAGCCATGCGACGAGCCGTTCGAGCACGCCCGCGATATCGCGATTCGCGCCGCGCAAAGCGCATTCCCATACCACGGCGACGCGCCAGCCGCTCGCGAGCAAAGCGGCGTGCATCTTCTCGTCGTTGCTGCGATTGCGGCCGATCTTCTCGCGCCAGAACTCGGGCCGCGTCTGCGGCCATTTGAACAGATGGCAGTCGTGGCCGTGCCAGAAGCAGCCATGCACGAACACGACCGCGCGATAGCGCGGCAGCACGATGTCGGGCCGGCCCGGCAGATCGCGGGCGTCGAGCCGGAAGCGAAAACCCTGCCGGTGCAGCAGGCTGCGGATCAGGATTTCCGGCTTGGTGTTGCGCCCGCGAATGCCGGACATCATGCGGCTGCGGGTCGCGCTATCGACGATATCGACCATCGTCAGCGCCCCGGCGAAGCATGCGCGGCGCGCCGGCTGCCTCGCGTGCGGGACCGCTCACGCATGGAGCGGCCAAGACTGTTTCGAACCATGGCGGGTCGGACTCGCGAGCAGGGTTTGCAGATGCGGCTGCATGATACGCGCCACTTCGCGCATCACCGGCATCACGACGCTGTTGCCGAACTGGCGGTAGGCCTGCGTATCGCTGACCGGAATCCTGAAGGTGTCGGGAAAGCCCATCAGGCGCGCGCATTCGCGCGGCGTGAGACGGCGCGGCCGCAGCGCTTCGCCCTGATAGACGAGGATCTCGGAGCCGTCCTTGTGATAGCGCGCCGAGAGCGTGCGCGTGACGCTATCCGGATACGCCATGCCGAAGCCGAAGCCGTTGCCGGCCGCACGATGCTTTGCCGCGTAGTTCTGCAGATAGGCCCATAGCTTCGGTGTGAGCGTGTACTTCGGCTGTACGCGGCGCGCGGCGTGGTCGAAGAAACGGTCGTGGTCCCACGGCAGCACGGGCTCGCTGCCGTCCGTGCGATGCAGGATCGAGCCGAGGCGCGGGCCGTGCTCGGGCAGGCGCAGGTCGTCCCACGAGAACCCGGTCTTGCCGCGAAAGCCGACGATGATGATGCGCTCGCGATGCTGCGGCGTGAAATGCTGGCCGTCGATCACGCGGTAATGCACTTCGTAGCCGAGTTCGTCGCGCAGCGTTTGCAGGATCACGTCGAAGGTGCGGCCCTTGTCGTGCGAGAGCAGGTTCTTCACGTTTTCGAGCAGGAACGCGGCGGGGCGCTTCGCCGCGATGATCCGCGCGACGTCGAAAAAGAGCGTGCCCTGGGTCGTGCATTCGAAGCCGTGCGGACGCCCCAGCGCGTTTTTCTTGCTGACGCCGGCGATCGAAAACGGCTGGCACGGAAAGCCGCCGAGCAGCACGTCGTGGTTCGGCACGTCTTCGGCGGGAAAGGCGACGATGTCGCCGATCAGCTCATGCTCCGCGCTGCCGGAATAGTGTTCGCCGTAGTTCTCGCAGTAGGTGCGTGTCGAGAACTCGTTCCATTCGCTCGTGAATACGCATTCGCCGCCGTGCGCCTCGAAGCCCATGCGAATGCCGCCGATGCCGGCGAACAGATCGATGAAGCGAAAGCGCGCCGCGCCGCTCGTGTGGTTCGCCGTGCGCGCGCCCTGTTGCAGCAGATCGCGCAAAGCGGGCTCCAGCATCGCGGGACAAGGCGTTTCGCCTTTTTCCCAGCGCCGTACCGTTTTGATGTCCTTGCCGACGTGGGCGGCGATTTCGCGTTGAGTGAAGCGGGCGCGCGCCTGCCGGAGCAGGTCGAGCGGAGCGGCGAGGGTCACGTGGCGTCCTTGCTGGGAATATTTGCGGACATTATGACCTAAGGTTGTCCCATTTCCCTATTTTTACCGCCGATACTCAAGGAATTCTCCGCGGGTTCGCTTCGTCGCGACATTCATCGGTGGAGAAATGTGCTTGTCACGGTTAGGCGTGTAGGCTTGCCTTGTGACGCCGGTTCCCTGCGTTGCACTGTGTGTTTATGGCCGCGACCCGTAACGGTGTGCGCGGCCAATTTTTTTGCGGCGGCGCTTGTAGAGCGACGAACGTGGAACGCAGCGCGTCAGACGGGGCGGCCCGTTTGCGAGGAACCGCTGGAGCGCGCCGAATACGCCGCACCTGACGCGTGCTCGTGCGGCAACGGCGCGGCCGCCGCCGGAGCGAACCGCTCCCATTCGGGCAGCGGCGCCGATTCGAGGCGGTCGAGTTGCAGCAGCAGGCTGTCGACCTTGCAGAACTGCGCGTGCGAGAGATGGCCGACGTCGAACAGCGCATGCAGGCGCTTGCGCCAGTAAACGGCGGGCAGAATCGGACCGCCGAAATCGCCGCGCAACGACACCGGCATGACGCGTGCGATGTGCGCGAGGTCCTGGTCGATCAGCGCGGCTTGCGATGATCCCGAAAGCGTCGTGAGCAGGTTGTCCATGGCTCCTCCATGATTTTTGTTACGGCCGTGCCCGGCGCGACTTTAGGCTACTCATGAGAAATTTTTCGCTATCGCGGGCATGCGCGGCGCGATTCCGCGCCGCGCATGACGGCGTTCTCGGGCATAGCCGTTGCTGTACCGCGATACCGGCGCAATGCCGCGCCGGCATGTGGGCTTATCGCGGAAACGGAGTCGCATATGAACAAGGATCAAGTGAAGGGCGTAGGCGAACAGATCAAAGGCAAGATCAACGAAGCCGTCGGCAAGGCGACGAACGACCCTGCCAAAGAGCTGAAGGGCCATCTGCAGCAAGGCGCCGGCAAGGTGCAGAAGGCCTACGGCGACGCGAAGGAAGAAGCGAAGGACGAGGCGAAGCGCAACAAGCCGTAAATTTTGCCCGGTGTGGTTTGCCGTCGGAGCAAAGGCGTCGCCGAGGCGGCGGCGCCTTTGCGTTTTATGCGGTGCGTACCTTGATGTGCTGGTTTGACGTGGCGGTGCCGTGCGTCGACACAACGCGGACGGCAAGCGGACGGAGAGCGGACGGCTCGTGACGGGTATTGCAGATACGGCGGTTTGCGCCGTGGCGTGTGCCGGTGCCTGGGAGTAACCCGCGATGTCGATGGCGGACGTTCCGTGCGCGGCGTGTCGCCTTTAGACTGGGCGCATCCCACAAGGAGATCGCGCCCATGACACCCGAAAAAATGCTTTCGATGTTCGAGCGGCAGTACCTGGAAGGCAAGACACCGGCCGATCTCGAAGCGGCCTGCGCGAGCTTCGCCGCCTGGCTCGCGGCGGCGTGGGAATTGCTCGACGGCAACGAAAAGACGCTGCTGCTGACGGTCGGCGCGGCCTTGTGGCGCGACGGATATAACGTGCGAGCAGGGACCGCGACCAAGGATTTATGGTGAGCGGTCCGGTGTGGGCGGCGACGCGAGGCCGGGGAGCGAGGTAGCGAAGCCGGAAGGCGACGGCGTCGCCCGCGAAGATTTTGTCGCCGCGCGCGTTGCGCCGTGTCGGTTTATATTGGCCGGTCTTGAAATTTCTCTCGCATGAGGCGACCCAATCCCATGACCGATTTGTCCGCTTTCCCGATTACGAAGAAATGGCCCGCCGAGCATCCGGAGCGGATTCAGCTCTATTCACTGCCGACGCCGAACGGCGTGAAAGTCTCGATCATGCTCGAAGAGACCGGCTTGGCGTACGAGCCGCATCTGGTGCGCTTCGATACCAACGATCAGATGACGCCGGAATTCCTGTCGCTGAACCCGAACAACAAGATCCCGGCGATCCTCGATCCGAACGGCCCCGACGGCAAGCCGCTGCCGCTGTTCGAATCGGGCGCGATCCTGATCTATCTTGCTGACAAGAGCGGCCAACTGATCGCGCAGGACGCGGCCGGCCGCTACGAAACGCTTCAGTGGGTGATGTTCCAGATGGGCGGCATCGGCCCGATGTTCGGTCAGGTCGGCTTCTTCCATAAATTCGCCGGCAAGGAATACGAGGACAAGCGTCCGCGCGATCGCTACATCGCCGAGTCGAAACGGCTGCTCGGCGTGCTCGAACAGCGCCTCGAAGGACGCAAATGGGTGATGGGCGATCAGTACTCGATCGCCGATATCGCGATCTTCCCGTGGGTGCGTAATCTCGTGGGCTTTTACGAGGCAGGCGAGCTGGTCGGCATTCAGCATTTCCCGAACGTGAGGCGCGCGCTCGCTGCTTTTATCGAGCGGCCGGCCGTCGCGCGCGGCTTGAATATTCCGCAGCGTCCGGCTTGATCGCGGGGCTCGGGCCGGGCGGGTGACGTTGAGCCCGGCCTTGAGTGGAAGCGGGTAGGGGGAACGAGGGGGAACACGGAGGAACGCGGATCGCCGGGTTGGGCCGCCGCGGGGCCGTGCGACGGCGGGCGCAGCGGCGAATGCTCAGGCCGCTTCGACGAATACGCCGTCGGCAAACACGATCCACGTTGCCTTGTCGTGACGGGCCCGCTCTTTCACGATCTTCAACTCGTTTTCGGTCAGTGCCAGCACGTTGACCAATTCCATCATGAAGTGCACGGCTGGAGCGGGGGCAGGGGCATGCCCCAAGCCGGCTTTGTGCGCGGCCACGATTTTTACCTGGGCTCGTCGGAACTCGGCGGAAAGATCCACGGGCGGTTTCTTCTCTCTTGCAATCTTCTCCTGCAACGAGATGTTGACCGACGCCGCGATGAAATTGCCGGCGACGCCGCTGAAGAGCGCGAGCATCGAGGTCATGAAGATCTTTTGAGCTTCTGTCCAGCCCGGCAGAATGAATGCGCCCGTCATGAAAGCGATAAAAAACATGACGATGCCGCTAAAGAGCACGATGCGCGCGTTTTTTTTCTCGATGTTCGATGCTGCCCAAAAGGCAACGGCAAGAAGCACGAGATTGATAGCCACGCCGATAGCGATGGTCGATGTCGCAGACATGTTCATGTTCTGTATGTAGTCGGTTGAGTGTGCGAGCGTGTTGGCGGTTTATGGTAATGGAAGTGGTTGGGGCTTTTTATGCGGCGGCGATAAATAACGAAAAAAGAACTCGCGCCACGAAATGCAAGTACATCGCTAATTTCAATGGGACGCCTGGCGATTGCACGACGAATCCGTTCTGCTTTTCAGCGTGGTCCGCGAATAGGTTCGGGAACGTTCTCGGTGCGAGCAGCTTTGGCGATACCTTTGCCACGCTGATCGGGCTTTTTCATATCTGGTGCTCACGCGTCCATGTCGTGTGCCGTGCCGCGAGCCGGCGGCACGGCACGGTGCGGCGCGGTTCCGGTGCCGAGGCATGCTAGGATCGTCAGCCGTCGGTCGCCTTTCGGTCGGTCCACCCCATGCGATGAAAGCGAGTTACCAGGATGCCCATCAACTATCTCCGCAGCTTCACGGCGCCTGAACGGACGGACGCCACGAATCGCCGCCTCGGCCGATCATTGGCGTTTGTCGCGGGGGCGGCGAACGCCGGCGGTTTTCTGGCCGTTGGCCAGTACACCTCGCACATGTCCGGGATCGTCTCCTCGCTGGCCGATAATGCCGTGCTCGGAGAGGCGGGCCTGTTCGTTTCGGGGCTCGGTTCGCTGCTTGCGTTTCTCGTTGGCGCGGCCGCGTCGGCCATCCTGATCAACTGGGGGCGTCGCCGGCGCCTACGCAGCATTTACGCGACGCCGCTCGCGATCGAGGCCGTTCTTCTGCTGTGTTTCGGGCTGCTCGGCGCCAATCTTGAACATCATCGCCTGCTCTTTCTGCACCTGACTGTCGGCGTGCTTTGCTTCGTCATGGGACTGCAAAACGCGATGATCACGAAAATTTCCCGCGCGGAAATTCGCACCACTCACGTCACCGGCCTGGTCACCGACGTCGGAATCGAACTGGGCAAGATGTTCTACTGGAACAGGCGACCGGTGGCCGGCGAAGGTAGCGTCCAGGCGGATCGGCAAAAGCTCGCGCTGCTTGGTTCGCTGCTTCTGGCGTTCGTCGCCGGCGGCGTGGCCGGCGCATTGGGTTTCAAGCATCTGGGATTCATATCGACGGTGCCGCTTGCGATCGTCCTGCTCACGTTAGCGGCGGTGCCGCTGCTCGATGATCTATGGGGCGAGCGCTGTTAGTCCGGCGAGCGCACAGGGTCACCCACGAACCCGACTATTTCTTTGCCTTGGTTGCCGGGGCGGCGCGCTTGAGTTTTTTCGGGGCATCGCTTTTCCCCAAGCCCCAGTCGTCATACTTTTTCATGCAGAACATCAGCACGAGAATGCAGAGCACATAGACGCCGACGGTCCAGTTGTTATCGGGGTGCTCGGAAATCGTTAAGAATGCCGCCGAGGAGATGCCAAGCATCAACGGCGTGAGGGCTTCATCCGGACCCTCGGTGAAGAGCATGTAGCCCAAGTCAATCCCGGCCGAAATCCCCAAGGCTTTGCCGATGTATTGGAACGTGTGGATCGAAAGCAGGTGCGCCATAAACGTCGACTGCTCAAGCGCCTTTTGGTCCCACACATGGGGAATCTGCAGCGTTTGCATGAGTTCCGCCGCGCCCTTGAGCAGGAGGGTGGCCATGAGGGTCGCGCCGATCAGGCATTGAAGCCCCACTTTGATTGTGTGCGCTATGCGGGTAACGGGATTGAGTGCCTCTGTGTGTTCGTCGTTTTCGATGGTCGTTTGGGAATTCATTATGGGTTTGCCTGATGCGGTGACGGTATTGCCTGCTCGTCATAACGACCTCGTTGGCGAAAACTGAAGACTTCGTGCTCGTCTGTGTGAATGCGGGGGTGTGGTTTATCGGGTGTTTTGTGCGGTTTTTCTGTTATTGGGTCAATGAGCGGGGTGACCGCGTTCCGGACATGCCGGGTAATATCCGTACCATGATGGAGACGACGGGCGGGACTGTCGAGATTGATGAGTATCGGTAGGGTACGGGTTGGCGCGGGCAGAAAAAAGCCTCGCAGTGCAAGGCGTACGGTTTTTTCTCCGGGAAACCTTGGGGGACGCACACGCTCTATCAGGTTTCCGTGAGCGAAAGCTTCTTCGAGCAGTTTCCCGAGTGGCGCGTATACCTCAAGCCGTAGCGGGCGAGAGGTCAAGTCGTTCAAAGAGGGCCTTTAGCGCTAGCCAGGACATTGCTCAATGTCCATGGCCGCCGCCGTGACCTCCGCCGCCATGTCCACCGCCATGATGTCCACCGCCATGGCCGCCGCGACCGCCTTCCCAGCGCCCGTGGCCGTGATTCCAGTCTCTATGACGGTAGTCGCCACGGTGGTAACCACCTCCACCGCCTACCCATACGTTGACGCCACCATAGCCGTAGCCGGGCGCATAGCCAGGACCGTAAGCGTATCCAGGGTCGTTGTATCCATATCCCGCAGGGTATGCGGCGCAACCCGAGAGTGCAGCCAACAACCCCACTACCAACGCGATTCTAATCATGATGTGCTCCTTTCTTCCTTGTAAGAAAGGGCACTCACGGCCTTAGTTCGCGAGGAATTGTGACCGCTGATTACGGTTGCTTACGAGTCGTCCTGTCGGCGACTCCGGTGCTCGGCGGGAAGCGCCGGCTAAATACGATAATTGATGACCTCCGAATCGCGATTCTCGCAATCACTATCGGTTTTTTGCAGTGGCTCGCTTCTTCATACGTTGCGGTGGTTTCGGATTCCAGTGCCCGCGCACGCTTCACTTCCTTCTTCTGCTCCGACGGATCAGTGCCCGCGGTCAATAGTTGCCGAGCGACTAGGCATGCCTTTCTGGCGTCTGCGAGACTTACCTCAGGATAAACGCCGAACGAGGCCAGTTTTTCCTTGTCGTCAAACCGGTACTTCATCCGCCAGTAGCGCGAGCCGTTTGGCATCACCTGAAGGTAGAGCCCCTTGCCATCGGCCAAGCGGTAGGGCTGTTCAGCTGGCTTGGCCTTGCGGATTTGAAGCTCGGTCAGCGGGGCAATCTGCTTGGGCATGGTTTTGGGGGTATCGATTTTGGGGGTATTCGGAGATATCCCCAAACAATCTGGCTTGTATTGGGAAACCTTGGGCGCCGATGGCAGCAAAAAGCCCCGCAGCGCAAGGCACACGGGGCTTTTTTGGGCAATCTTGGGAGACGCTGGGAAGCTATCTGGTCCCTGACAGGAATCATGGGGCTAGGCTGGAGTGGTGTCTCATGGGATTTTGATATTTTATGCCCCTAAAAATGCCCCAATATGCTCGCTGATTGGCGCTCATTTCCCTCAGGCGTATTGGAGTCCTTCCTCCCGCTCAAACTGGTCCAGTATCTTCGCGGCTTCAAACGGATCCCGAGCTTGGAGCAAGGTCATGCTTTTCTGTTCACTCATGAATCGCAGCCGCTCGAGCAATTCATTGGCAACTTTCCGTGCTTCTCGCGAATCGGCGCGTTCAAGGGATGCGGTATTGATGAGCAACGATGAGTGAGTTGGCGCCCGATCTGATCGCAGTAGCGTCGCGGTAATGTCGAGTTCAAGTATTTTGCTTTCGGCTTCCTTTTGAAGCGCGATCAAATGCGGCTCGCTTTGAGGCAAGCTTGTCACCTGCACGAGGTGTTTTTCGTGCGCGTAATCAATCGTCATAGGCGCAGACCCGCCGACGGTCACGTTCTTGTTGAAGCGCCCTCGACGTTCTTCGTCCTCTCGAGCGAACACGGACCGGAGTGACCGAAGAAACTGTCGAGTAGGAACGGAATTCCGTTGCGGCGTCTCTTCGTCCTCATCGTACGACTCCCGTGAACCGAAAGCCGACAGCGTTCGGATCGCCGTATCGACGACTTGCTTTGACGAGTAACCACGGACGCGCATTAGTTTGCCAATCGCAAAACCGTCAAACGGCGCTATCACGTTGTCGAGGGCAGATCCCGAAAGGATCTGGTCGCGCATGAACTCTGAAACATGATGAAGGATTCCAAGCGCCGAACTTGCACGCCTGCTTCCGATCATGGCCTTCAACTGCCTAGGACTAAACGTGACCGGTGCGGCAACCTCACCAACCACGGGCGCGTCATAGCGCACTAACACGATCGCGACAAAACGCTCTCCGGTTGATGCGTTGGGCGTCCAGAGAACCGGCGCCGCGTGCGCGGAGAAAGGGGGGGTATCCCAAGGGTTCATGATTGTGACCACAGTGAATCTTCCGTCGGCACTTCGAGCCGGCGGTCGACGTATAGCGCCAGTGGCGCGAGACGTAAGGCGATCAGATTCACAATCAGTGCGGCCATTTTGATAGTTTCTGAAAATCGTCGATCGACTTGCCACTTTTCCATTTCAATGGCAAGAATTTTAAGCCGTTTCGATTGACGTAGCATTTTGTCTGCTTCCTCACGAACGCCGTGATCGTGCGGCCGCCGTTGCTTTAGCTGGTCGAGAATCTGATTTACCCGGGCCACGTAGTCGATGATTTTTGCTTGAGCGCTTTCTTGGTCGATCGATGAGTAGAGTTTTGATAGCGGTTGAAGAGCAAGGTTGTGATCAAACAACCACCACTTCCCTCCGTCAAAAAGCAGGTTTTGAACGTGTCGATCGGGATTCGCCACTAGCTCGTCCCATGCGGCTCCAACAGGGGCGACTTCGTTTTCGCAGACCTTGCTCCATATGAATTCTGCAGCGAGTGGATCGTCTGTGGTGCGGCGAACGAAGAACGGATCAGGTGGCTGAAAGACGCTCCCAAACAACACGACCGGCCCTTCTTTAAGCGTTGCCGGACGGGAAGGTAAATCGTCCAGATCAGCGACCACCAACGCTGGCTTCGGAACAGGGAGCTTTAGCACCTGAGAAGCCATTCCACATGCGAACTCGATGTCGACCTGTGAGGGCTGAGGGAGATATTTGACGAATACAGGAACGCCTGGCTCATCCAGTAACGGTATTCCCGCTAAACCCTTCCACACATGATTCAGATGCTTTCCGTGCACCTTTTCGGCAACACCGAGCAACCGATAAATCGGGGGCCGGGCCACTATCTCGGCCAGATCTGCTGGCAGGTCGGTTCTCATAGGATCTGGGGTCTCCGGCGCGGTCAAACTAACCGCTGCTTCGATCTCTGCAACAGGAAGAGATATGCTACTAGCTACCAATATTGCCCATCAACCCCCAACAAAATCGCGACTGGATGGGCGCTTGTCAGTCAGCATATTCATTGAAGCCACGCGTTCGCTTCTGCGAAATGGACGTTACGGCAAAACCTCTATGCTGCTCCGAAGGGCTGGGCGATAGGACTGTTCGCGGTTGGAGGAGCAGGTTCGGCTGGATGGCTGTCATGCGGAAAGCCTACAGGAAGCTTTCGTTTGAGGATTGAATTCTGACGCTTGCAGTCAGCTTGTCTACTCGGGACTTTGAGCGCGTTGCGCGTCCGGCTCGATTTATAAGTGATCGGTGCCGGCCCGGTCGAGCGTTTGCGAATTGGTGAGTTAGTCGTCGATACCGCGCTCGATCTAGCTGCGCGGGGGGCTAATTCAACCGAGGGAGTCAATTGCCTTCATGAAATTTGAACGCAGTTGACGATGCGCTTTGATTGTCGTCGTGCGCGCGATTGCCTGAATGTCGCCACCGGCAGCAAACGCGACGGGCTAACTGTTGAGTGGGGCGGCCGAATCTCGCCCGGTGTAACGTTTTGTCGTGGGTCCGAAAACCCTCCCGAACTTCAGGAATAGATGCAGTTGCGCCGGCCGCGCCGATCCGCACACGCGCCGAAACTGGTTGAGCGATGGTTGTCGGTGCCAAGTACCTCGGCGGCTAACGAAGTCGGGCGGGATGGATGCGACGTTATCGAAGACGGAAGGCTGGGTGCGTGCCGACAGGTCGACACGTCGGAGCCGGGAGCGCAGCGTTCTTGCTGTGATCGCGAAATAGCTTGCCAGCGCCGAGGTGTCGCCGTCGAACTGATCGAACATGTGGTAATAGGCGACTGCCTCTGAGAACTGGGCGTGAATTACACGGGCGGCCTCGGCGGCTTCTTCCTCGAGCTGCAGCGCAATCTCGGGTTCGTAGCTCTGCGGGGCTGATAGGCGAGCGGAGACCGCGTTTTCCCGGAAGTCTCCGTCATCGTCGCGCTCGTCCTGATCGAGGCGTGTGGCGAAGCGCATTGCACGATTCACAAAACGGCCGAACAGCTTGTGCAGACCCGCTATGACCCTCTCTTGAAAATCAGCGTCGTCTGGCTCGACCGCGCCACCGCGTTCTGCCTTGATCTCCTCGGCGATGAGCCAAGCTTCGCTTTTTAAGTCGTCGACGGTGTGCTCACCCTGCGTGAGCTTTGCGATATACCGGAGTTGTTTGAGCATCGGCGAGATCAACCGATGGAAGAACGACGCGTCATTCCGTTGGGACATCGGATTGCCTTTCGGGAGAGGGGGCTGGGTCCGCGCTGCGGGCGGCAGTTTATTCCGACCCCGTGACACTTGGTGTGCGGCGATTGCGCACACTGGCGTCCTATATTGGATCGCCAGATCGAGTTTGCACAGATCGGTTATCGTGTGCTCGAAAACCTGTGAGGGGATGCATGGACGAGTTCGACGACCTGGTGAGGCGATTGCGCGTGCGCATGGATCGCAGCGCGAACCGTGAGAGGTCCCTCGATTGGAAAGCAGCAGACGCCATCGACCAACTGCAGGACAGAGCCGCGGCTCTGGAAGCAGAGAACAAGCGCCTTGGCGCTGAGAATCAGGCCTTGCGCGAGGGGATCCGGATCTCGGAGCCACAAGTGCAACAGCAGGTTGTGCCGCAGGGAACGCCGCCAGCGCTTGGCCGCGCGCTTGACCTGCGTGAGGCCGCTGCGCTGCTCGGCGTCTCTTACGGTACCGTCTATGCACACAAGCTGGAGATGGGCTTCTTCCAGATCGGCAATCAGTGGCGCGTATGGCCGGACAAACTGAAGGAGATGACGTCAGGTTCAACCGCAGGCCCTCCGGTCTCCACTGAATCACCGTCTCGCCAGCAAGACGAGGCGGCGCGTACCCCGGCGCCTCAATTGCCGATGTCGGCTCGCAAGGCGGCGGCCGAGTTCGAGAAGCTTTTGGCGGAGCACCGCAGAGGGCGCCCTAAGCGCGGCGCATCAAAATGAAATACGGGGCGCTGGCTGGTGCTCGGCGCGCTGGTTCGGCTCGGCGTACGCCGCAGCGCGCACGGCGCAACTGCACGATTTCCTCGTCCTCGCGCGCGGGGCGCAACGCGAGGCGGCGGCGCTCGGCTAACCATCTCGTGCACGACGGGCGGCTTATCGAGGGAACGCACTAGAAATGGTCTCCTGATAACCGTCGCCACATCAACCTAGAGGCTTATGACAAATGGGTCGAAACGAGCTCATCGGCAGGCAGCACGCGCGGCCGTCGCCGGAAGATTGTCGAAACGTCCTCGCAATAGGGAGAGCCCTCGTGTCATTTGAAATTCTTTCAGCAGAGCAACTTGTCCAGATCACTGGCAAGAAACGCAAGTCGGCTCAGGTCGCATGGTTTAAGAAAAACTTTGGCTTAGAACCTGTGCTCCGCGCTGATGGCTCAATCCTGATGACGCAGTCCGCATTCGAGGCTTTGCTATTGAAACGCATGGGCGTGGCAGATGCATTGACGAAGCCGGAAGCTCCACGGCCGCCACTGCTGTCACCTTTCAAAAATCGATAGTCCGTGCTTGACGACTGCGCGTTGTTGGCACTAAAGTTAAATCGTCGCTGAAACAACAGCGATCAGGTTTGGCGACCTGATTTCACAAAGGCGGACGACGACCGCCACATGGCGGTATTTTTTCGTCTGTACACTTCGCGTGCGTCCAGTCAACGGGCGGGCGATGGTGGGGATACCTTCGGGTATGCCGGGTTCCTTTGTGTCCGGTTCGCCAACCTTGCTATCCGCTCGCCCACCCCATTTGGCGATGGGGCGCGGGCTTAATGCCCACAAAGGATGCACCATGTCTATCAAAGCCTCCGCTCGTCCTGAGCAAAGCAAGCAATCACCGATCAATCTCGCGTCGCTTCCGCGCGACGAAGCGCTTCAGCGGGCTCGTGAGGTCGGCCGCGCAATCCTGCATGACAGTACTGCTGTGTCTGACGCGTTCGACGGCCTATGGGTGAGCTGGATGAATGCGAACATCCCGAAAGCATGTGGGCAATCCGAAGGCGAATTCGGAGAACTCATCGATTCGATGATGGGTGAGTTTGAGGATGGTCTGAACGACTTTGTCAGGTCTGCGAGGGCCAATCTCACTCTGACGCGCGTCGAGCACTTCCTTGCAACGCAGTCGCGCTTCGCGTGGAAGATCTATAACGTCATCGCCTTTATGGTCGAAGCAGTGCCCGACGATGCGGCCGGCGCACTGCCGATCCGCTGCACCCTTATGGATCTACGCGAAGACATTGACAAGCTCGCGACGAGCCTGATGGACGTAGACTGGAGCGCGTACCATGGCTAATCGAATCGTGACGGAGGAATATACGGCCGGAGCCCACGCCGCGGTCGAATTCCTCAAAAGCTGGGCCGATCGCGATGTAGTTGCGCCATGGGACATGGTCGACCAGTTTATGTCGCGGCAAACAAAGATGCCGCAGCAGCAATACAGAGGCTTTCGGCACGCAGTTTTCCTCTACCTGCAATGGACTCTCGATGGAACATCACCAGATCTTGATAATGACAATTGGTTGATGGACCTCGAAAATCCCCAGCGCTACTTCGAGGAGACGGTGCATGATTAACTCACAAACGACCGTCGCAATCGCCAGCGACCAGTTGACTGTACGCATTTCCCGGGCGGCCTATGAAATGATCCGGCTATCCGATGACCGCCGGGTGATGGGCGCGCGTGCAGTGGTGCCACTTAAGGGCGTATCAGTTGAGCTGACGTTGTCGCAGATCCAAGCTGAAGAGTTGAAATCATGGGCACAAGAACTCTGGGACGGTGCCCAGCGCGGGCAGCGCAAGACGCTCAGCTCTTTGCAAACTGCCCTGATCTTTGCAATACGCGATCATCGTGCTCGCGGGTGCATTCCAGATCCGGGTAAGGCCGCGATCCTCGAGGCGCGCGCAGGCGGTGCTCGGCTGCAAATCGGCGATGTTGTCTTGGACGAGAATAACGATCTCGTACAAATCGTGAGTGGCCCAGACTTTTACGTGGTCACAGATGAACACGGCATCTACATAGACAAGTGCGGTAGCCGGTTCAATTGGCGTTATGGCTATTGTGCTGCTTTATGTGAGGAGGGGGGGATTTTCGCCAAGAGGAAATTCTTCTATGCACCGTATCGACTTTGGTCGAAAGACAACGGCATCACATACTTGAAGTTGGTCTACGATGCTGGCTCACAACACGCCTGATCTATGAAATATCTGGTGGATTTTCAGCGATAATTGTTGCAACCGCGCCTAGCTCGACGGGGCGAAAGCAGGGCTCCCTTACCCTGTTGGCGCGGCTTCATTGAGGGAGCGCGCGTAGGGACGCACATGAAGTTCGATGCCAACCAATTTATTGCGTACGATCCGTACGACTCGTTCACCGGTCTCGGCGAACGCTTCGTTAAATCCACCGGTGAGTCATCTTTTTCCGGTTGGCGTGACCCGCTTACTTCCGATGCGATAGCGCTTTGGCGACTTGGCAGGGATGCCTTTCAGGCGTTGGAAGTAGGCTCAAAGGTCGAATTTGACGATGGATTTTCAGGGTTCCTAGACGGCATGGAAATGAATCGTTCCATGCTGCGCGAGCTTTGCGCGACAGGAGCAATTTCGCCTCAAACGGCCGAAGGCATACCGGTTTCTCCAGACTGGGAAAGTTACAGGGCGGACGAGCTGCTTGCATACATTTGGCAGTTGCGGGAGCAGATTCCGAACGTCCAGCCGGTAGCTGATCCCTTGTTGCGGACAGGTTTCTTGTATTCGTGTCTAAAGCAAATAGACGATGCGTTGATCGCGTACATGATTGAGGGCAGAGGCGTCGTTCAGGCGACACTCGGAGCTGCAGCGGACTATGCCAATGCGATTGCCCTTCGGTCGGGAAGCTTGGAGCTAAAAAAAGCGCGGCAGGAACTCGCGATCAAGGGCGCGATGGAGAGAATTCGCCGGGATCCGAAGACAGCAGACAAGGAAACTGTCAAGGCGTATTGGCTTCGCTGGATCAAACAACCTGATCTTTACGAAAGCAAGGCGGCCTTTGTTCGGGACATGCTTGACGGGAAGACCACCGCCTTGACCGGCAACGCGGAGACGGTAAATAGGTGGCTCAGGCAGTGGGAAGACAAGCAGAACGTCAAATATCCGTACCTTGTCAATACTACCAAGCCAGCACAGTAGTTACTGTGCTGGCTATGAAGCTACTCTGCTGGCTCAGCCCTTCCCGCGCGTCAAGTGATCCACGAACATCTGACTCACCAACTCCTACCAAGGCGGTGAGCAAATGACGAATGCTGTTAAAAACAAACCGGCCGATGCTCCGGTTCCTCTGGTCCTGCCGGCGATCGGGCTATCCAAGTGGCCACAAATCGCGCCTTTCCTGCCGATCGGCAGAGAAACATGGCGCAAGCTTGTCCGTGCAGGCAAAGCCCCCCAAGCTATCCGACTGTCCGAGACCTGCGTCGTATATAGGAACGAAGAGGTTCATCGTTGGCTCGCCGATCCGGCCGGCTACGTGGAGCCTGTTCATAACGTACAGTCCACTCGTGTCGTGAGGCACACTTGCCTGTGAGTGAACTCGCTGAGAGCGGAGAACATATCGTTGAACGGGCGATGCGGAGCATTGAAGCTGGCAATGAGGCCTTGAGAATGCTCCGCGAGATCGGCGCCGGCACCGCGCGGCCCGACGCGCTCGCGGAGTGTCTGATCGAGCTGCTCACCGACGCCGGCAACGCGCGGCGCTCCGACATCGTGAAAGGTTTCCTTCGGCCCGTGGCGAAGTGCATCGAAACCAGCTTGGCGCGGGCTAAAACGGTGGCGGGTACGAAGTAGCCGATGCCTATCATCCGTGCACCTCGACCAGACCGGGATTTCACGGTCATCGCCAATCGCGTTCTCAACGATCCGCGTCTTTCCTGGGCAGCCCGCGGCATGCTCGCTCATCTGCTCAGCAAGCCAGACCACTGGAGTGTGAACGTGCAGGCACTCATAAACGAAACCCAAGCCTGTTCGCGCGCCAGTGGGCGTGACGCTGTGTACCGCACCCTCGACGAGCTCAACGAGGCGGGATATATCGCGCGCCGGCGTCTTGCCGATGGATCCGTCGTCACGACAGTCTACGAACAGCCAAATACGGAAAACCCGGACGAGGCTCTTGAGCCTAATCTGGAAAAGCCCCACGAGGTTACTGGGCGCACCCTGTCTGGCCAGATTGAACCCGTTCCGGAAAATCCGGATATGGGTCACAAGCCTAATCCGGAAAAGCCCGATCTGGAAAAGCCCGATCTGGAAAATCCGGACGTATTAGTAAGAACTGAATCTATAGAAAGGACTGAAGAGGCAGTAAACAAAACCTTCCCTCACTCGCTTCGCGAGCGATTCGATATTTTCTGGGCGGCGTATCCCCGGAAGGTAGAAAAAAAGGATGCTCAGAAGGCCTTCGATAAGCTCTGTCCTGACGACATGCTTTTGGAAGAAATCCTGACGGCGGTCGAGAAGGCGAAGAGATCGTCCCAGTGGAGTCGGAAACAGTTCATTCCGCACGCGGCGACTTGGCTCAACGCTGCCCGTTGGCAGGACGAGATCGACACCGAGTACACCAATCCGCAGCTCGAGGTAATCGAAGCGTACAACGCATCACTCGGTGATCAACTCGGGAGGGTCAACCCGACCGTCTTCGTCGAAACGCGTGCGAACGCGATTGACGACTTCGTGACGTTCAGGCCCCAAAGCCCGAAGTTTTGGTTGAAATATTTCCCGTGGATCGCGGCGAAAGTCGACGTCCCGCCGCGCTGCGGATTTGACTGGATAATTGGCCGGGAAGGGTTCACGAAGGTCAGCGGTGGTCAGTTCACGATCGTCGAGCAATGAGAAGTCACGCTGAGACTGTCAGGGCGATGCGCGAGGAACATAACCGGATCGATGAAGCGATAGCCTCCGAGCGTCAAGCGATTACCGAGCTACGCGGGCTGTTGATGGTGCGTCGTCCCGTTGTGCCGCCTTCGAGGTCCATGGGTCGGCCAACGGCGGTCGATTTCGCAGCGGTTAGAGCGGCATTGTTGGTGCACCAGGCGGCCCTGACCCGGCTTGAGGTGTGCCGTGATTGGCTTGAGTCGCAACTGGGCGCCGCGAAAGCGGGGCAATAAACCGTACGCTGCACGACGATCGAAAGGAAGGGCGAAATGATTGATGGACTGGTTGGCGGGAAGGTCTATGGCAAGCCGGCGGCGCGCGCTGGTCAGAATGGCAAGTCGTTCGTTACCGCGAAGGTGCGCGCCACAATGGGTGATGGTGACGCGCTGTTTGTCAACGTGATCGCCTTCAGCACCACAGTGCAGCAGGCACTAATGGCGCTGGATGACGGTGACAGCGTTGCGCTTTCCGGCGTGCTGACGCCCAAAGTGTGGACGGACAAGAACGGAGAGGCTCGACCGGCGCTCGATATGGTGGCGCACGGTGTCCTGACCGCGTACCACGTGCAGCGTAGGCGGCGGGCTATGCAATCGGAAGACTCAATGCCGACGGGCGGTGCGCGCGACGACATGAACGACGAGCTGTGAGGGTGACGATGACCGACAAGACGAACGAGGAGTTCGACGCGCGGTCCGATCTGGAGACGGCACAACTCACTGGGCAAGCAGCCGTCCGAATGGACAACGAGCAGCGCCGGAGAGTTGCTGATGTGCTCGGCCGGGACGCTGACGAGATCGCCGCGGATCTCGATGAAATCGACGCTTGCGTGCGCCTCTATGAGCTCAACAGAGGAGAGAACCGCGGAATGCCGAAGGGGGCCCAGCGCGCTGCCGAGTTGCGCGCATTCCAAGCGTCGCTGGCAGGCGTTCTGTGTCGCAGCCAAACCGTTGAACGCGTGCTTGATGGCACTGCCGAGTATGCCGACCTGCTGAGCGCGGCTCGGAGAGTCGGGCTCATCATTGACGAAGTGGTCCGATTGGGCGATGCAGAGCCGCGGCGGGGACGCGCGCCAGACGATCGTCAATGGTTGATCGAACGGCTGATCGAAAAATATGAGCAACTTACGGAGTCGCAAGCCACTGTGTCGACGAGCGCGATTGACAATCAGATTTCAGGCCGGTTCTTCGACTTCGTTCGGCTCGTAATCCCTGACTCTATTTTTGCGGATGGGACACTAGGGAAGGTCGTCAAAACTGGTCTGAAAACCTACAGATCCCGGCTAGGTGCGAAATAGTTGCGGAAATGTTGTTTATAGCGTCCCTTAGACATTCTTAGTCTCAAATCGAATACTTCTCTCATTCCGCTCATTTCGATGCGGTGTGATTCAACCGAGAGGAGTATCCATGACCAACACCTTCGACGGCGCGTGCCTGCGACCCGCGCAAGCCGCTGCCAAGTTGGGCATCGGCACCAGCACGCTGTGGGCGAAGCTCAAGCGGGACGCCGATTTTCCGAAGCCCCTGAAGCTTGGTGCTCGCACAACGGTCTTCCTCGAGCGTGATCTGGATGTGTATCTCTCGAAGATCGCGGCCGCACGGCAAGTCGTGCCATCCGCGGTGTGAGCCAAGCATGAGCGTTGTCAAAGCCGAAGATACTCGCGTCGCCGGCGGAGCGCGTCAGCGGCTCGCGTCTGAGCCTGACGCTTGGCCGTTGGTCGCCACGCCGTTCAAACCGCAGCACTTCCTTTTGCTTGCGTCGCACCCCGCCGGCGCGCCATACGCCCGGACCGCATCAGACGCGGGCCAGTTAGCCCACTTTGCGGCCAATCCTTCGTTTTCAGTTTTCTCCGGCGAGCGAGTTTTGGCGTGCGGCGGATTGCTTCCCTGGTGGAGTGGCAATGCTTCAGCGTGGATTGCCGTGGCCGCCGACATCGGCGCGGCGCGAATGCTCGAGCTGCACCACATCGTCCGGCGATTTCTCAACTCACGCCCGGAGCGACGGATCTCGGCAGATGTCTTGACGGTGTCACAAAACGGCCAGCGGTGGGCGCGAGCGCTGGGGTTTGTCGACGAGGGGAGGATGCGCGCGTACACCCCCGATGGGCTCGATGCCGAGCTGTACGCACGCGTACGACAGAAACCGCTTCAAGGGGCCATGCATTGAACAAGTCCGCATTGTCGGCCGGCGCCGCTTCCGTTGTTGTGCCATCGGACGACGGACCGGTGACGCGCGAAAGCATTCTGGCACTGGAGCGCGAGATCCAAAAATTGCCACAGGCGGATTGCCCGGTTCGGCACTACTTCGCGCCAGGCATGTATGCGCGCGAAATGACGGTACCGGCCGGTGTCGTGGTGACCGGCGCCGTGCATCGGCATGAGCACCTTTGCACGGTATCGAAAGGCCGCATCGCCGTATCGACTGATGAGGGAATCCGAGAGATCTCGGCACCCTGCACGATCGTGTCGAAGGCCGGTACAAAGCGCGTCGGCTATGCGATCGAGGAGACGGTCTGGACGACCTATCACGCGACGACCGAAACCGATCTCGACAAAATCATGATCGAGATCACGGAATCGACGAATGCGGAGCTGCTGGGCGGCGAAGACAACGTTCAGTTGAGGCTAAACCGGCAACGGAAAGAGACGCAGATGATCGTCGCCTGTAGCCCGCAAGCTGTCCAGCGCGAGGCTACTTACGAATCAATCAGGGAGCAACAAGCATGAGTGCAGCTATTGCAGCCGCGGCAATCGGGGGGGCCGCTGTGATCGGCGGAGCCATTATTTCTTCGAATGGAGCCAAGTCGGCGGCAGATACTCAGGCGAATGCTGCGGACGCAGCCGCCCAGACGCAGTGGAACGAATTTCAGGCGATCGAGGGCAACGAGCAGCCGTATATGAATCTTGGCAGTGCGGCGATCACGCCCCTGCTGCAGGCCATGGGCTACAACGTGACCGGAAACGCCAACGGAACGACTGGTGCTAACGGCGCAAACGGCACGACCAACCCGCTGAGCATCAGCGTCAATCCGAACAGTATCCTGCAACAGCAGTTCACGGCGCCGACGTTGGCTCAGGTGCGTCAGACGCCGGGGTATCAATTTCAACTTGATCAGGGCGAACAGGCGATCAATAACAGCGCGGCGGCCCGAGGTGGGTTACTTTCTGGTGCGACGCTGAAAGACCTTCTTTCGTACAGTCAGGGATTGGCGGATACGACGTACCAGCAGGACTTCAATAATGCGCTTTCGACGTTCAATACGAACTACAACAGTGCGGCCAACAATGCGAATCGTCTGAGTGGCCTGACGACGATGGGCCAGAACGCTGCGACCAATGTCGGAAATCAGGGTTTGCAGACGGCTGCGAACGCGGGGCAATTGACCACTTCCGCAGCGAACGCATCTGCGGCAGGCACGGTCGCGTCCTCAAATGCGCTTTCGGGGGCGCTCAGCAGCCTTGGAAATAGCGCGTCCACGTACGGGTTGTTGAGCCAGCTGACCGGGCAGGGTTCGAGCAGCTACGGTGCCGGCTCGGCATGGGCGCCCTCGACCGGCGTGAGCTCAGACGAAGCCGCCGCGCTCTCCCAAGGAGGCTGAAAATGGCAATCGACGCAAGCATTCCGCTGCTGGCGCAAGCACCGCAATTTAACCCGACCCAGTCGATTGCGCAGGCCTATACGCTTGCAGACCTGATCAATAAGCAGAAGCAAGACCAGGCGGTCCGGCAGGCGCTGTCAGCTCCGGGCGCGCTCGACCCGGCCACAGGGATGCCGACCTCGGACGCTCTAGGTGCGGTCACACGAGCGAATCCGAGCGCTGGCATGGCCTTGCAAAAGAGCTATGCCGATATCGCTGAGAAACAGTCGACGACGAGCAAGAACAACGCTCAGGCGAAGAACTTCGACTACGAGAATGGCTTGAAGCAGATGGATGCTCTCGCCCAGGCAGGCGGTGCACTGATGACGCAATACAGCAATCTGCTAAAGCAAGGAGTGCCGCAGCAACAGGCGATTGCGCAGATTCAGCCGTTGTATGAACAGTCTCTCGAAGGGCTGAGAAATGGTGGGCTGATCGATGCCCAGCATTTCGCTCAGGCACCCAAGCAATTCAATCCCGACCAGGTCGCGAACGGTGTGTTTCAGGCGCTGTCTGTGAAGGATCAGTTCGCAGCCCAGCACCAGCAGAACCAGGATACTCGAGCCGATCAGGATTCTGTTGAGCGTGGGCGCCACAACCGTGCCGAGGAAGGGCTAAGCGCTCAGCGAGTCGGCATCGAAGCGCAGAACGCGGCAACGAACCGCGGCCGCCTCGCCTACGAGGAGTCACGACCTGAGACGGAGGTCGGCAAACTCAACGCCGATTTGAAGGCGGGTCGTATCAGCAGGGATGATTACAATGCCGCGGTCACAAAGGCGACGGGCGGGAGTGATCCGGCGACCGTCGATACGGTTGCCAAGTCGATCGCCGACGGCACGATGCCTCCGATGACTGGACAGGCGCTGCGCACGCCTGCAGGCCTTCGGATCATGGCGCGCGTGCATGAACTAAATCCCGACTACGACGCGAAGGACTATGGCGCATCGTCGAAGGCTGTCAAGGACTTTGCGACCGGCAAGCAGGGCAATACCGTTCGCTCGCTGAATGTCGCAATGTCCCACCTTGATGTGCTCAACGAAGCCGGCCAGGCGTTGAGGAACGGCAATTCGACCGATTTCAACCGGCTGGCGCAGAACCTCGCCGCGCGCACCGGTAATCCAGCTCCGACCAACTTCAACGAGGCGAAGAAGATCGTGTCCGACGAGGTTGTGAAGGCCATTGTCGGGGCCGGCGGCGGAGTTTCGGATCGTGAGGAGGCTGCGAAAGCGTTCAATGACGCGAACAGCCCGGCGCAGCTCGCCGGCGCGATTTCGACCGCCAAGAAGCTGCTCGGTGGCCAACTACAAGGGCTTAGACGGCAGTACGAGACATCCACTGGCAAGGATGACTTCAACCGGCGCTTTCTGTCTCCAGCGTCACAATTGCTCGAGGACGGTGGCGGCGCCGGCCAGTCATCTGGCGGCGCGGGCGGCGGCAAGCGGCTGGTTTATGACCCTTCGTCCGGGACGTTCAAATGAGCCAAACCGTTGAGGTGCCCGGCGTCGGCGAATTGGAATTTCCAGACGGAATGAGCCAGACGGCGATGGCGTCGGCAATTCAGAAGAATTTTCCCCACATCCATTCCGACGGTGGTTCGCAGCCTGCTGCGCCCGAACCGTCTGCGGCGTCATCGCCTGGCTGGTGGCAGCGCCTTCAGTTGCCTCCCAACGATCCGAACTCAGTCGAAAACACAATGCGGCGTACACTCGGCGCACCAGCGGTCGGTGCGAATCCGGAGTATGAGAAGGCCTTGAGCGCGGACTCGCCGTTCCCGGACGTGCTGCCGGTGGCACCCAACACGCTCAAAAATCTCGCCGGTGCTGCCATGGCTCCGGTCAAGTATCTGCTGCGCGGCGGCGACGGTAACGCGCCGGCCATTGCGAAGACTATCGACAATTTCGCGGCAGCGGGAACCACACCCAGTGTCGGGCAGGCTACCGGGTCGCGCATTGCGCAGGCCACCGAAAGCTTGCTTGGGAAATATCCCGGAGGCGCGGGCGTGATGGCGAATAAGGCGGAGACACAGGCTTCCGAGATCGGGGACAAGGTCCAACGGATCGCAGACAGGTTATCTATCAACGCCACGCCATTCGTTGCCGGCCGCACCATCGAAAAGGGACTGTCGGGGCCCGGTGGGTTCGTCGATCGATTCAAGCAAGGCCAGAAGGCGCTATACGACAGGCTCGACGACTTCATCAAGCCGCAGACGCCGGTCGATGTGACGAACACGTCCAAAGCGCTTGCGTCGATGAACGAAGACATTCAGGGCGCGGAAGCACTCTCGAGGTTCTTCAAGAATGGAAAGATTCAGGGCATCGAGTCGGCCCTGAAGTCGGACACCGCCGGCACGAGGCCGGGGGTGATGGTAGTGCCTGAAAATCCATTTGCAGGCGCAACCGGTGCTCCGAAGGGCGGCTATACGGTGCCGATTCCAGGAGGTTCTTCTACAAATCAGTTGCCGTACGAGGCAATGAAGAAGCTGCGCACTCTGGTTGGCAATGAGATTACGGACGGTCTTGCGGCCGATGTACCTCGATCAAAGTTCAAAGCGTTGTATGCGGCACTCAGTAAAGATCTGGACGCCGCCGCCGTAGCTTCTGGACCCGACGCCACCAAAGCAATGCAGCGTGCCAACGCCTTCGCGCGCGCCGGCCATGCTCGAATCGATGACATTCTCGATAGCGTGGCCAAGAAAGGCGCCGAGCCGGAGAAGCTGTTTGCCTCGGCGGTCAGCCCATCCGATATGCAGGCCGGCGCGAGCAAGATCTCCGCGGTAATGAAGAGTCTGTCGCCCTCCGAGAGGGATGTGGTCAAGTCGGCGTTCGTGCGACGGATGGGATTGGCAAATGCCGGCGCTCAAAACGCTGAGGGCGACGCGTTTTCCAGTTCGACGTTTTTGACCAACTGGAACCGGATGTCGCCGCAGGCCAAGAACGTGATGTTTTCCAGCAAGGATGGGAATCTCCGCGCGTCGCTCGATGCGATCGCGAAAACCGCTGATCGCATCAAACAGGGCGGCAAGGTGCTTTCGAATCCTTCCGGGACCGCGCCGGTAGTGGCCGCGACCGGTCTGATCTCATCGGTGGGCGCGGCGATCGGCACGGGCAGCCCTCAACTTGCAGCGGGCCTTCTGACGTCAGCGGCTGGTGCCAATCTGACCGCCCGGCTCATGACGAATCCACGCTTCGTCAGCTGGCTAGCTCGGGCGACCAAGATCCAGAGTCCCGGGCTGGCACGGCAGGCGGTGCTCAGTCTTGGCAAAACCATGCAGGGGGAGCCTGATGACGTTCAGGACGATGCGCAGCGCTATGCAAAGGCTGCCGTTCAGTCGTTTGCAGCTAAGCCAGCAGCGCAATGACCACGAACCCCAAGCCGCCGAGCCACATTGCGACCGACAGCAGGAAGCCGAGACCGTACTTGACGTCGTCCCATGCGGAGAAGTTCTCGGTGGATGGCTTCGGAGGATTCATGGAACGCAGTATAGACCTGTTGTCGGCCTGTCGGACGGTCGCGCTGAAGGAGGTGCCACACAAGCACGCTTAGTTCGATTTTAAGTTTGTTTCCTTCTTAACGGAGTTTTACTGATGATTAAGCAACCCAAGTTCGACGACACCAAGGAATACGGCGAGTCCTATGGTCCGGGTCAGGTTCCCACTTACCTGCAGAATGGCAACGTGTTTCACGCGCGCACGCTGGAGTTTTTAGGCTCGCATTCGACGGCGCCCGAAGCGAAGTCGGAGAGTCCGTATAAGTTCGATCCCGAGAGGCCGCACGCGACCATCTACAGCGCCGAGGACCGCTCGAGCAAAGCTCTCCGATACCTACAAGACGGCAAGTACTTCGCTCACGACGGATCTTTTGTTCGGGCGGAGTAAGAGTGGTGGCGGGATTGCCCAATGTCACGCGCGGCGGCGCGATCGCGCGTGCACTGTTTCCTGTTATTAACAAGCGACGGAACAATGGCTTTCAAGAAGGGGCAATCTGGCAATCCCGCAGGGCGACCGAAGACACGAGGCGACCGTCGGACCGATCGTCGGGATGACTTCCGGGCACTTTTCGCTGCGCGCGCACCGGAACTCGTGAATAAGGTGCTCGATCTCGCCTTGGCCGGAGACCCGGCGATGCTGCGCTTGTGCGTAGACAAGATAGTGCCCAGCCTTCGGCCAACCGACGCGCCGGTCCCGGTGGCTCTGCCCGCCGGATCACTGGCCGTGCAGGGACAGGCTGTCGTCGATGCGCTGGCGCGCGGGCAATTGACCGCGGATCAGGCCCAGTCAGTTATCGCTGTCATTCAGGGGCAGGCGAAGATCGTGGAGACGGACGATCTGGCGCGGCGCGTTGCTGCATTGGAGAAAGAGCATGGTGCTCCTTAGAGAGCGGATCCGACGTCTGGAGGGCGGTTCGATCAAAGGCCGATCAGATGACGTCAGCGTTGCCAGGTGCGACCTGCTCCGGCGCGTGTTTCGCGGTGAGGTGAGTCGCGAGATGATGACTCCGCATGAGCGTGCGCTCTACGACAACTACGTGCCGTGGGAGCGTCCCGTCGGGTGGCTCCCTGTCGACGAGCTCAAAGCCAAGATTCGCGGCTGAAGCCGATGAGTCCGTCGCACTGCAGGCGTGAGTGGCTGCGCATGCGGCCTTGGTAGGTTTGAGCGATGACGGGGCACATCATCCGCAAACCTCCTCCTCTATGGAGAGTTGCGCGATCGTCGCCCCGTGCAGTAGGGCCGCGAAGTCATATGGAACGATTAGGACTTCGCCCGTCGGCGGAAGCATCTCGGGAACGAGCCCGCGAGCGCGACGGATACATCTCCGGACGGTGGCTACTTTCAGCACAAGCGTCGCACTGCCCAGCTTTTCGATCTCAATGGAGTCGACTGCATCGGCCGCGTTCGTCACGCTATGCAGCAATTCAACATTGACACCCGTGACACCCGTGACACCGGGAAGACCGTTAGGCCTCACCTCCCTGCTGAGGCTCGCTAGTGCGTCGATCGCAAGTCTTGTGATCGCAGCGACTGCTTTGAGGCGAGCGGCTTCGGCGTTGCGGGCGCGCCGCCGATCGAGAAACCAAAGTGCCGCCGGTACCAGAATGGCGACCAGGATTGCGCCAATGGAGCCGATCGCTTGCACCCAAGCTGCGTGGACTTGTTGAAGCGTGCTCCACTCTACGGAAGTTGTCATGCTGAATGTCCACTTTGCTCTATGGAATGCGGGCCTCAGCCGACCGCTCGGTGAGGTTCACGAGGGCTGCGATCGCGGAGCGATATTCTGTTGATCTGCGGCGGCGCGAGGGCCGATTGTGCCAGAGGTCTCGCGCGAAATGCCGATTGCGATTGGCAGGTCCATTTGTGATGACTGGGCGGCTTCGAGGTCCTGTCGCTTGGCAGCGCAGGGCACGTCACTTTGTGAAACCACCGGCCGAACCAATGCTGTCGTGAAAGTGAATATGCGTCACTCTGTAATCGCGACCGCCATTGTCCGACGCGGGTTTGCGGGCATCGCGCGGCCTGCAAAAACTAGTTGCGGAGTTGCATGTCTCCGATTACTCTGTGCTCGCAAATCCCTCGCCTCGGGTATGAGGCATCGACGAAATCAGCTGCGATCGGCAGCCATGAAGTGGAAGCTCGCTCTGCGGGCGCGGTGGGTCACTCCATCGCCATGAATTTTTTCAAGTTGGGCACTACGCCCAAAATCCGTCCATCGTTTGCTGGTGGATCGTGCAACAGCGTCGTCCATAGACGTCGTGTGCTGCTCGTCTTTCGCTGCGTGCGACAGGCTTGCTGTGTAATCCCGTTCGCCGCTTCCGCGGCAATCAATCCGTGACGTGCGCTCCCCAGCGCCTACGCCGCGCCTCGTTGCGTCTGTCGTCTTCGTCCGTGTGACGAGCGGCGGCGCGCGCGGCCGCGGCTTCTGCAATTCCGTGTTGGCTCGCCCAGCACCTATCAATTCGCGCGGTCAGGGCATTGGCGCCCCCTGATCGATCGCTTAGCCAAATTCACGGAACGAACGGGGAGAAGCGCTCACCTGCCGCGACCTTCGCCTATGGCGAGGTCCGTGCAGGCTACGTCGGCCTGCCGACGCAGCACGCTCCCAAACTCACCAGCACGTGGCTCGTGCCCCCGTTCGTTGTCTTCCTTGCGCATTGAGCGCAGGCCCGCCGTGGCCCATTGAGGGAGACAACCTGGGGTCGAGCCGCAACCACTGGATTGTCGGGGGACGCATGTCGCACAAATCACTTACGGCCGACCTGTGCCGTGCTGCGCGCCGGGCGCGCGGAAAACAGGCAGATCACACCCGCAAGGGGCGTGACCAGTCGCTCATGCGTTTTGCCATTTGCGTCTGGGAGGCGGGATTTCAGGTTCACACGGCTGGCGGGATCAAGGAGAAGCACGTCGAGGTATGGGCCGCGGACATGGAGTCACGCGGCCTGACAAAGCGCACGCGAGCGAATAACCTCGCGCACCTACGCACCGCGCTTGAGGGTATCAGTCGTCGCGTGTTCGCTGACAGGATGTCCAACTCACGCTTGGGCGTCGCCGGCGCGAGCCGAGCTGGCACCAAACGCCCGATGATGAGCGAGGCGTTCGATGCGTACCTTGCGATCGTGGCCGCAATTGATCCCGGAATCGCGATGGTGCTCGAGCTGATGGCGCACTTCGGGCTGCGCGCCGAGGAAGGCGTGCGCTCGGTCAAGTCGCTTGCTGACTGGCACCGCGCGCTGCGCAATCCTGCTACCGACGGGTTCGTGACTATCATTCACGGCACGAAAGGCGGCAAGACAAGACGCAGCCCGCCGCTGGATCGCGATCGCGCGGCCACGCTCGTCGAGCGCGCAATCGATCTCGCAAAGGCATCTGGCGGCAAGCTGGTGCGCAAGCCAGACCTTAAGCGGGCAATGGACCGTTTCCACTACGTGGTGCGCAAGGCCGGAATGACGGGCGAGAACGCGCCGCACAGCCTGCGGTACGCGTACGCGACCGAGCATCTCCGCCGGATGAAGGCGGCCGGGATGGATCGCCCTGAGGCCGCGGCGGGTGTGTCAACGTGGCTTGGTCACGGAGACGGGCGCGGCACATGGGTCGAGCAAGTGTATGGCCGCGAGGCACTAGCCGGCGGAGAGGTGTGATATGCACAAGCACATCGACACCCTACCGTTAGTCGGGCATTCTCGATGGAAGCAGATCGAGCCGTTCGTCGGCGTTTCGCGCGAAACGTGGCGAAAATTGTGTCTGGCCGGACGGGCGCCGCGTCCGATCCAATTGTCGTCTCGTTGCACGGTATGGAACAACGGCGAGATTCATCTGTACTTGGCTGATCCGCTTGCTTACGCGGCAAAGAGTCCCGGCGCGTGATGCCCAGCGCAGGACAGTTCTGAATACCTATGCCGCCGAGAAAACGACGCGTGGCTTGGCTGCGGCAGCGTCCAAGTAATCCGCCCAGTGCTGCATCATGTCCCTCCGCTTCGGAAGGAATTCCGCGTGCACGTACGCTGCGGTCACTTGGTTGCGTTCGGCGTGTGCGAGTTGTAGGTCGACAACCTCGCGGCTGTAGCCAAGCTCGCGCAAGACGGTGGCGGCCAGCCCGCGGAAGCCGTGTCCGGTCATACGTGATTTGTAACCCATGCGGTAAAGGGCGTAGAGCATGGTGTTATTCGAAATCGGCCCGCGGCTCTGGACACTATAGAAAATATGTCGTTCGCTTCCGGACAATCTACGGAGTTCCGAGAGCACTTCAAGCGCCTGTCTCGAGAGCGGCACGATGTGCGGATCACGCATCTTCATGCGTTCCGCCGGAATGCGCCACTCAGCCGGCAGAGTTTCGTCAATCTCCGTCCATTCTGCGTTGATCATCTCGGTCGTTCTGACAAAAGTCAGCGCCATGAAGCGAAGAGCCAAGCGCGTCACCACTTCGCCCTGATATTCCGCGATGTCACGCATTAACTGCGGAATTTCCATCGGCTTGACTCGAGCCATATGCTGAACACCAGGCCCTTTCTTCAGTACGGTCTCGACGTCAATGTCGGCGGCCGGGTTGCGTGAACAACGGCCGGTCATGATGCCGTACTGGAAAACGGCTCTGGAGCGTTGCATTACTCGTTTCGCTGTCTCGCGTACGCCGCGTGCCTCGATCGCCCGGAGGATTTCCAGCATGTGGGGCGCCTCAATGTCCGCGATCGGCTTGGGGCCGATCTTGGGGAACGCATCGACCTCCAGCGAATTGATCACCTTGCCGGCATAGACGTCGGTCCATCCGCCCTTTTGCGATTCAAACCATTCACGCGCCACGGCTTCAAAAGAGGAGGTAGCTTCGATCGCGCGTGTGCGCTTCGTTTCCTTTTTCTGTTCTGACGGATCGATGCCGCTGGCCAAGAGCTTTCTCGCGGCGAGGCATCGCTCCCGCGCCTCAGCAAGAGTTACCTCCGGATATACGCCGAAAGCTGCACGCTTCTCTTTGTCGTCAAAGCGATACTTCATGCGCCAGTATCGAGATCCGTTCGGCATCACCTCAAGATAGAGACCTTTGCCATCGGCGAGCCGATATGGCTTGTCCGCGGGTTTCGCTTTGCGGACCCGCATGTCGTTCAACGGCTCAATCTGCTTAGGCATGGTTTTGGGGGCATCAGTTTTGGGGCATCGGAAGGATGTCCCCACCGATGCCCCCAAGGAATCTGGTTTGTACTGGGCAACCTTGGGCAATGATGGCAGCAAAAAGCCCCGCAGCGCAAGGCATACGGGGCTTTTCTGGGAAACCTTGGGAGACGCTGGGAAGCTATCTGGTCCCCCTGACAGGAATCGAACCTGTATCTAGCGCTTAGGAGGCACTTGTTCTATCCATTGAACTACAGGGAGAGAGGACCGAAGCGGATATAGCGGATATCCGCGAGGACATGAAGTCCAAATTCGCCAGCGAGGGCAAAGTATATCAAACCCGCTCCGGCAAAAGGAGCGCCTGCCCACGACTCCGCAAAAACAAACAGCCCGGCAGACATCGTCTGCCGGGCCGCATGGCCTTTCTCCGTGCCAACCGCGCGGCGCTTATTCACACGCCCAAGCGTGCCGCGCCGCCGTGCAATTCAACCCGCCTGCCTCAAAACTCCACCACTGCGAACTCTGCCTTGCCGACATCGCACAGCGGGCAGCGCCAGTCTTCGGCGATATCGGCGAAGCGCGTGCCGGGCGCGATGCCTTCCTCGGGCAGGCCTTCTTCTTCGTTGTAAATCCAGCCGCAAATCAGGCAGACCCAGCTCTTGTATTCAGTCACTTCGATTACTTCACTCACGACGTACTCTCTCTTTCAATGCAATGGCCGGCTTGGTCCGCCCCTTTTTGGGGCGGCGCGGCGACCCGCAATATTACCGGAATTCGTCACCCCGGCCTCGAACGGCCCGGGCTACGCCTCGTGCAACGCGCCTTCGCTATCATGGACGGGCCTCGTCATACGCAGCGTGTATGCTTGATCCGCAGCTATTTCATTCGACAGGCGCGCCGCGTGCTTCGCACGCATTGCGGCGATTCGCCTCAGGCGAGCGTGGCGTCACCACGTGCGCGATTGTCCTTTCTGAAAGGAGAAAACGATGTTTAAAAACAGTTGGTTGGCAGGTATCGCAGCGGTAGGGCTGCTGGCCGTTTCGGGTGTGGCGCAGGCCGCGAGCGTCTACTTCGTGCAGCCGGCCGATGGCGCGACGGTGAGCAATCCGGTGCATGTCGTGTTCGGTCTCGACGGCATGAAGATCGCGCCGGCCGGCACGATGACGGAAGGCACGGGGCACCACCATCTGCTGATCGACGGCAAGCCGCTGCCGAAGGGCGAGGTTATCCCCGCGACCGACAAGTCGCTGCACTTCGGCAAGGGACAGACCGAAACCGATCTGACGCTGCCGTCGGGCGACCATACGCTGACGCTGCAATTCGGCGACGGCATGCATCGCTCGTATGGTCCCGAGATGAGCAAGACGATCACGGTTCACGTGAAATAAGCACGTCGAGCAAGCACGTGAAATAAGCCGCCGTTCCGGCAAGCAGGGCAGGCGCGCACGCTGCCTGCCCGCGCAGTTTGTGTGGCGCGTGCTCGTGCCTCGTCCATGCGTTGCATGGCGCGTCGCTCGTACGAGTTCGCCCGCGCTTTCCTCACGCTTCCCCACGCTTCCCTCGCGTGTCCCCCCGGACACATCCCGGCGACCGGCTCCGCGCCCGGCACACCCGGCACACCCGGCACACCCGGCACACCCGGCACACCCGGCACACCCGGCACACCCGGCACACCCGGCACACCCGGCACACCCGGCACACCCGGCACACCCGGCACACCCGGCACACCCGGTACAATGAGCGGCTTCGGCTCATCGCTGTCTTTTCCCATTCCCATGTCGCTTTACACCATCACCGGAGCCCAACTGGCGTTCGGTCACGTCGCGCTGCTCGATCACGCGGATTTCTCGCTCGAAGCGGGCGAGCGCGTCGGACTGATCGGGCGCAACGGCGCGGGCAAGTCGTCGCTGCTGAAGATCGTCGCCGATCTCGCCAAACCCGACGACGGCCTCATCACGCGTCAACAGCATCTGAGCACGGTCTATGTGCCGCAGGAGCCCGAGTTCGACGTCGACGACACCGTGTTCGACGCGGTCGCCGCCGGTCTCACCGAGGCGCGCGCGCTGCTCGACGAATACGACGCGGTCGCGCATCAGCTGGCCGACACGCCCGAGGGCGCGGAACACGACGCGCTGCTCGCGCGCATGAATACGCTGCAATCGTCGCTCGACGCGACGGACGCCTGGAGCTGGGGCACGCGCGTCGCCACCACGCTGCAGCAGATCGGCCTGAACGGCGAGGCGCGCGTCGGCTCGCTGTCGGGCGGCATGCAGAAGCGCGTCGCGCTGGCGCGCGCGCTCGTCGTGCAGCCCGACGTGCTGCTGCTCGACGAACCGACCAACCATCTCGACTTCGACGGCATCCGCTGGCTCGAAGAACTGCTGGTGTCGCTGCGCGCGGGGCTGCTGTTCATCACGCACGATCGCGCGTTTCTCGACCGCGTCGCGACGCGCATCGTCGAACTCGATCGCGGGCGGCTCCTGTCGTATCCGGGCAATTTCTCGGCGTACCAGACGCGCAAGGCGCAGCAGCTCGAAGTCGAGCGCATCGAGAACGAGAAGTTCGACAAGCTGCTCGCGCAGGAAGAAGTGTGGATTCGCAAGGGCGTCGAGGCGCGCCGCACGCGCAGCGTCGGCCGTATCGCACGGCTCGTGCAGATGCGCAACGAACGCGCCGAGCGCCGCAACGTGCAGGGCAACGTCAAGCTCGACGTCGGTCAGGGCGAGAAGTCCGGCAAGATCGTCGCGGAACTGACGGACGTGACGAAGCGCTACGGCACGCGCACGGTGATCGACCGCTTTAGCGCCACGGTCATGCGCGGCGACAAGATCGGCTTCGTCGGTCCGAACGGCGCGGGCAAGACCACGCTGCTCAAGACGATCCTCGGCGAACTCGCGCCGGACGAAGGCAAGGTGCGCACCGGCACGAATCTGCAGGTCGCGTATTTCGACCAGATGCGCGCGCAGCTCGACCTCGAAAAGAGTCTCGCGGACACCATCAGCCCCGGCAGCGAGTGGGTCGAAATCAACGGCCAGAAGAAGCACGTGATGAGCTATCTCGGCGACTTCCTGTTCGCGCCGGAGCGCGCGCGTTCGCCGGTCAAGTCGCTGTCGGGCGGCGAGCGCAACCGGCTGCTGCTCGCGCGTCTGTTCGCGCGGCCGGCCAACGTGCTGGTGCTCGACGAGCCGACCAACGACCTCGACATTCCCACGCTCGAACTGCTCGAAGAACTGCTGATCGACTACGACGGCACGGTGCTGCTCGTGAGCCACGACCGTGCATTCCTCGACAACGTCGTGACCTCGGTGATCGCCTCGGAAGGCGAGGGCAAGTGGCGCGAATACGTCGGTGGCTTTACGGACTGGCAGACCCAGCGCGATCGCTCGGAGCAGCTTGCGCTCGACGCGCAGAAGGACGCGGGCAAGGAAGCGCCGAAGGACGCCGCGGCCAAGGACAGCGCCGCGGGCCGCAATGCGCAGCGCACCGTGAAGCTGTCGTTCAAGGAGCAGCGCGAACTCGAAGCGCTGCCGCAAATGATCGCCGACCTCGAAACCGAGCAGAAAGCGATCGGCGCGCAACTCGAAGACGGCTCGGTGTTCGCGAGGGATGCGCGCGAAGGCGCGCGTCTGACCGAGCGTTATGCCGAGATCGACGAAGAGCTGCTGGTTGCGCTCGAACGCTGGGACGAGCTGGAAAACCGGCGCAAGTAACCGGTTCGGCGCGGGGCGGCGGGCGTGCCTGCGCCCGCCGCCCCGCGCCATGCAGCGCTTTTCCGCACCTCGTGCGCGCCGCCGCGCGCATGTCTCCATGCCCTGGCGGGCCTTGTCCGGACGGCCAATTCCGCGCGCCGTCAATTGCCGACGTTATCGAAATCAGTACAATACCCCGCGAACAGGCTGCCCCGGCAGGCGCGCCGACCGGGTTGCGCGAGACCGCGTGAGCGGGTGCGCCAGCGGCAAGCCGCGCGACAAAACAGCTTGCCCGCAGCGCGGGCACCTCGCCTAACCCCGTTGTTTCGTTTCGCTTTTTTTGAAAACTCAACGTATTGTCCACGGACCTGTCCACAGGACCTGTGGACAACGATGAACCGAGACGCACCGAGTCAATCATGTCCACGAAAAAGCCAAACGCCGCGTATAGCGAAGCGTCGATCAAGGTGTTGAAGGGTCTGGAGCCGGTCAAGCAACGACCCGGCATGTACACCCGCACCGAGAATCCGCTGCACATCATTCAGGAAGTCATCGACAACGCCTCGGACGAAGCCCTCGGCGGCTACGGCCGGCAAATCACGGTCACCCTGCATGCGGACCATTCGGTCTCGGTCGAGGACGACGGCCGCGGCATTCCATTCGGCATGCATCCCGAAGAGGGCGTGCCGGTCGTCGAAATCGTCTTCACACGCCTGCACGCGGGCGGCAAGTTCGACAAGGCCGCCGGCGGAGCCTACACGTTCTCGGGCGGCCTGCACGGCGTCGGCGTGTCGGTCACGAACGCGCTGTCCACGCGGCTCGACGTCACCGTGTGGCGCGACGGCAAGGTCGCCGAACTGAGCTTCGCCAACGGCGACGTTGCGAAGCCGCTCGTCACGCGCGCCGCGGCGAAGGGCGACAAGAGGTCGGGCACGCGCGTGACCGCATGGGCCAATCCGAAATACTTCGACTCGCCGAACCTGCCGCTCGGCGAATTGCAGCGCCTGTTGCGCTCGAAAGCAGTGCTGCTGCCGGGCGTCGAAGTCACACTCATTAACGAAAAAACCGGCGAACAGCAAAGCTGGAAATACGACGACGGCCTGCGCGGCTATCTGCTCGAAGGCATGAACGGCAGCGATCTGCTGATTCCGCTGTTCGAGGGCGAGCGCTACGCGGAAAGCTCGCGTTCGAGCGAAGAGACGTTCGCCGAAGGCGAGGGCGCGGCATGGGTCGTTGCATGGAGCGAGGAAGGCCCGCTCATGCGCGAGTCGTACGTGAACCTGATTCCGACGCCCGCGGGCGGCACGCACGAGTCGGGTTTGCGCGATGGTCTTTACCAGGCGGTCAAGAGCTTCGTCGAATTGCATAACCTGCAGCCGAAGGGCGTGAAGCTGCTCGCCGAAGACGTGTTCGCGCGCGTGTCGTTCGTGCTGTCGGCGAAGGTGCTGGACCCGCAGTTCCAGGGGCAGATCAAGGAGCGCCTGAATAGCCGCGACGCGGTCAAGCTCGTGTCGTCGTTCGCGCGGCCCGCGCTCGAACTGTGGCTCAACCAGCACGTCGAGCACGGCAAGAAGCTCGCGGACCTCGTCATCAAGCAGGCGCAGGCGCGCACGCGCGCGGGGCAGAAGGTCGAGAAGCGCAAGAGTTCGGGCGTGGCCGTTCTGCCGGGCAAGCTGACCGATTGCGAATCGACGGAAATTGCGCGCAACGAGCTGTTCCTCGTCGAGGGCGACTCGGCCGGCGGCTCCGCGAAGATGGGCCGCGACAAGGAGTACCAGGCGATCCTGCCGCTGCGCGGCAAGGTGCTGAACACGTGGGAGACCGAGCGCGATCGCCTGTTCGCCAACAACGAGGTGCACGATATTTCGGTGGCGATCGGCGTCGATCCGCATAACCCGGACGACAAGGTCGATCTGTCGAACCTGCGCTACGGCAAGATCTGCATTCTGTCGGACGCGGACGTCGACGGTTCGCATATCCAGGTGCTGCTGCTCACGCTGTTCTTCAAGCATTTCCCGCAACTGATCGAGCGCGGCCATGTGTGCGTCGCGCGCCCGCCGCTGTTCCGCGTCGATGCGCCCGCGCGCGGCAAGAAGCCCGCGCAGAAGCTCTATGCGCTCGACGAAGGCGAGCTCGAAGCGATTCTCGACAAGCTGCGCAAGGACGGCGTGCGCGAGAGCCAGTGGTCGATCAGCCGCTTCAAGGGTCTCGGCGAAATGAGCGCCGAGCAGCTGTGGGACACGACTATGAATCCCGACACGCGCCGCCTGCAACCGGTCGCGCTCGGCGAACTCGACTACGACGCGACCGTCGCGCGCATGACGATGCTGATGGGCAAGGGCGAAGCGGCGTCGCGCCGCAGTTGGCTCGAAGAGAAGGGCAACGAAGTGGAAGCGGACATCTGAGCGCCGCGTTGCAGCTTCAGCGCCACCGCCGCATACGACACTTCAAGCCAAACACGGATACGGAATCTAGATGGACGACGATAACACTCTCGACCTTTTCAACGAGCCGCCGCCTCCGGAGGGCGACTTTCTGACGCTCGGCAACTACGCGGAACGCGCCTACCTCGAATATGCGGTCAGCGTGGTCAAGGGCCGCGCGCTGCCGGACGTTTGCGACGGCCAGAAGCCGGTGCAGCGCCGCATCCTGTTCGCGATGAACGAGATGGGCCTCGGCGACAACGCGAAGCCGGTCAAATCGGCGCGCGTGGTCGGCGACGTGCTCGGTAAATATCACCCGCACGGCGACCAGTCCGCGTACGACGCACTCGTGCGTCTCGCGCAGGACTTTTCGATGCGCTATCCGCTGATCGACGGCCAGGGCAACTTCGGCTCGCGCGACGGCGACGGCGCGGCGGCGATGCGCTACACCGAAGCGCGCCTCACGCCGATCGCGAAGCTGCTGCTCAGCGAAATCGACCAGGGCACGGTCGACTTCATGCCGAACTACGACGGCTCGTTCGACGAGCCGAGGGTGCTGCCGGCGCGTCTGCCGTTCGTGCTGCTGAACGGCGCATCGGGCATCGCGGTTGGTCTCGCAACCGAAATCCCCTCGCACAACCTGCGTGAAGTCGCGGGCGCGGCGGTCGCGCTGATCCGCAATCCGAAGCTCTCGCATGCGGAGTTGATGCAGCACGTGCCGGGCCCGGACTTTCCGGGCGGCGGCCAGATCATTTCGAGCGAGGCGGAAATCGCCGCTGCTTATGAGACCGGCCGCGGCAGCCTGAAGGTGCGGGCGCGCTGGAAGATCGAAGACCTCGCGCGCGGCCAGTGGCAACTCGTCATCACCGAACTGCCGCCGAACACGGCCGCGCAGAAGGTGCTCGAAGAGATCGAAGAACAGACCAACCCGAAGATCAAGCTCGGCAAGAAGGCGCTCACGCCCGAGCAGTTGCAGACCAAACAGACGCTGCTCGCGCTCGTCGACGCGGTGCGCGACGAATCGGGCAAGGATGCGCCGGTGCGTCTCGTGTTCGAGCCGAAGTCGAGCCGCATCGACCAGACCGAGTTCGTCAACACGCTGCTCGCGCATACGAGCCTCGAATCGAACGCGCCGCTCAACATGGTGATGGTCGGCGGCGACGGCCGGCCGCGTCAGAAGGGCTTGAGCGAAATCCTGCACGAGTGGATCGCGTTCCGCTTCGCGACGGTCACGCGCCGCACGCAGCATCGTCTGTCGAAGGTCGACGACCGGATTCATATTCTCGAAGGCCGGATGATCGTCTTCCTGAATATCGACGAAGTGATCCGCATCATCCGCGAATCGGACGAGCCGAAGAGCGCATTGATGGCCGCGTTCGGGCTCACGGACCGCCAGGCCGAAGACATCCTCGAAATCCGGCTGCGTCAGTTGGCGCGGCTCGAGAAGATCAAGATCGAGAAGGAACTGGCCGAGTTGCGCGACGAGAAAGCGAAGCTCGAAGAACTGCTCGGCAGCGAATCGGCGATGAAGCGTCAACTCATCAAGGAAATCGAAGCCGACGCGAAGCAGTACGGCGACGAGCGCCGCACGCTGATCCAGCAGGAAAAGCGCGCGACCTTCGAAGCGCGCGTGGTCGACGAGCCAGTCACGGTCGTGGTGTCGCAGAAGGGCTGGGTGCGCGCGCTGAAGGGCCACGGGCTCGACGCGGCGGGCTTCAGCTTCAAGGCCGGCGACGGCCTCTATGCGGCGTTCCAGTGCCGCACGCCCGACACCTTGATCGCGTGGGGCAGCAACGGCCGCGTCTATTCGGTCGCGGTCGCGCAACTGCCGGGCGGGCGCGGCGACGGTGTGCCGGTCACGTCGCTGATCGAACTCGAATCGGGCAGCCATCTGATGCACTACTACGCGGCGTCGGCGGATCAGGCGCTGCTGCTCGCGTCGAGCAACGGCTTCGGCTTTATCGCGAAGGTCGGCGACATGGTGAGCCGCGTGAAGGCCGGCAAGGCGTTCATGACGATCGACGCGGGCGCCGCGCCGCTCGCGCCGATGCCGATGCTGCCCTATGCGGTGCAGGTCGCGTGTCTGTCTTCGGGGGGACGTCTGCTCGTGTTCGGTCTCGACGAGATGAAGACGCTCTCGGGCGGCGGGCGTGGCGTCACGCTGATGGCGCTCGACGACAACGAGGCGCTCGTGCAGGCGCTCGCGATCGACAAGGCCGGTCTGGTGCTGATCGGCACGCGTCGCGGCGGCCGCGTCGACGAAGAGAAGCTGGCCGGCGCCGAGCTTGCGGCGCACGTCGGCAAGCGCGCGCGCAAGGGCCGCGCGCCCGGGAGCAAGATGAAGCTCGACGGCATGCGTCCGGTGTTGCCGGCCTGACTCACGAAGCCGATGAGGGCGCCACTGAAAGAGCCGCCAAGCCCGTTTAACAAACTTTGACATGAGAAACCGGTGCGCGCCTGCTAGCATGCGGGGCGCTCGCGGGTTATCGCAAAAAAGTTCGTGCGGGACGTGGCAGCAGACTGTCGCAAGCGAACGCACAGCGATGGTGTCGCGGCGGCCCGCCGGCGCCGCGACAGAAATGAAGCAATGCAACGTAGCAATACGGCGAAGCAATATAACGAAGCAATACGGCACAATTATTCGCAGGCCCCCGGAACTGCCCGCATCACGCATGGTCGAACGCGCTCAGTGGCGGCTGAGCAAGATCAAGTGTCCTAAACGGTATGGCGTCGTGGGAGAGGAAAACTAAATGAACAAGGCTATCGAGGCGGCGCTCTTTCTGCATCTGCTCGGCGTGGCGGTGTGGGTTGGCGGCATGGTGTTCGCGCATTTCTGCCTGCGTCCGGCGCTCGGCGATCTCTCGCCCCAATTGCGTTTGCCGCTATGGGAATCGGTGTTCGGCCGCTTCTTCAACTGGGTCGGCGTCTCGGTGCTGGTGATTCTGATCAGCGGTGGCTTCCTGCTGATGCAATTCGGCGGCGGTCATGCCACCTGGCCTTTGCATGCGATGGCCGGCCTCGGCATCGTCATGATGCTGATCTTCGGGCATATCCGCTTCGCGGTGTTTCCGCGCATCCGCCGTGCCGTGCAGGCGCAGAAGTGGCCCGACGGCGCGCGGGCGGTCGGCACGGTCCGGCGTCTCGTGCTGATCAATATCGTGCTCGGCGTGGTGACGATCGGCGTCGCGGTGCTGTCGCGCGGGTTCTGAGCTTCATGTGAGCCCGGGCGGCTCCATCGCTCCAAACAGACAATGGCGAAGGCGCGCCAAGCCGTCTACCCGCTCGGCGCGCCGAACGCGAGCCACAGTCCGCACATGACCGCCACGGTCCCATACACGGCATACACCGGTACCTTGAGCTTCGCGAAGCAGGTCGCGGAGAACAGCGCGGTCAGCAGATAGATCGGCTTCAACGGCACATGCGCGGCGATGCGCAGCACCGCCACCGCGAGAAACGCGGTTGTGACCGCGCGCAAAATCTTCATGCCATGCTCGAAGCGCGGGTTCGTCTTCAACTGATGCAGATGCCGCTGCGCCAGCACGACGAGGCAGCCCGACGGCAGGAACAGCGCGAGCGTCGCGATCAGCGCGCCGGGCCAGCCGCCGATGAGATAACCGAGGAACGGCACCACGTTCAATAGCGGCCCGGGCGACAACGGCGACAGAGAGAACGCCAGCGTGAAATCGTTATCCGATACGCCGATCGCGGGCGTCACGAACAGGATCTTCAACACCGGTAACGCGGAGAAGCCGCCGCCGAACAGCGTCATGCCCGCGCCCGCGAGGCGCGGCCACAGCAGCGCGAGTTCGTAGCGATGCGGCACGGGCAGCGCGAACAGCACGAGCAGCAGACTGAGCGCGGCGAGCAGCCGGTAGTCGCCGCGTGCGAGCGACACCGCGAGCCGCGTGTCGCGCTCGCGGCTCGCGAACCAGCCGGTGCCGAACGCCGCGCCGAGCATCACGACGTAGGCCGCCGCATTGTGCGCATAGAAGAGCGCGACACAGCCGAGCACCGCCGCGCTCCATTCGAGCTTGCCGCGCACGAGCGCGCGCGTCTGCTTGTACCAGGTTACCGCGATCAGCGTCGCGAGCACGACGCTGAAGTGCTGCAACAGCGTTTGCGAGGCGATCGCGTGGATGAGCGGGGTGCGGTAGAAGATCGCGAACAGCGTCATCAGCGTGAAGAAGGGCAGCACGCTAGCGATGCCCGCGACCCAGGCGCCGGCGCGTCCGCGCAGCGCGTGGCCGAGTTGCACGGCGACGTTGCAGCCGACCGGCCCGGGCACCATCCACGCGAGCGCGATCAGGTCCGCGAAGGCGACGCGCGAGAGCCGCCCCTCGCGTTCGACGTAGTGATGTTCGAGCTGCGCCATCAGCGCGAGGCCGCCCCACGAGAGCGCCGACAGGCCGAACACGACCCGGAACAGCGTCCCTAGCGGCTCCGGCTGCCGGCGTCCGGCGGCATCTTCGTTCGTGACGGTCTGCATGGCGCCACGGGAGCCCGTGCGCGGGCCCCGTCCTTAAGGGTTGGTGCTCGACACGCTGCTCGTGTTGTCGGTTTCCCGCGTGGCGTGGCGGTCGCCCGCGTTGCCGAGGCCGCATACGCCGAAGCGTTCGAGCAGTGCCGGGATCGCCTCCACCGGCACCGGCCGCGAGAACAGGAAGCCCTGCGCCTCGATATGGCCGAGCGCCGCGAGCCATGCAATCTGCTCTTCGGTTTCCGTGCCCTCGACCACCACCGTGAGCCCGAGCGAGCGCGCGAGATTGACGATCGCCGTGACCATCACGCAGACGCTGCGGTCGCCCGGGATGGCCTGGACGAACGAGCGGTCCACCTTGAGCGTATCGACCGAGAAGCGGTTCAGATACGAGAGCGACGAATAGCCGGTGCCGAAATCGTCGAGCGCGATGCGCACGCCGAGACGCTTGAGCGCGAAGATTTTTTCGGAGACGACTTCGGGATATTCCATCATCGTCGTCTCGGTGATCTCGAGTTCGAGGCGGCGCGCCGAGATGCCGGTTTCCTCGATCGCGTGCGAGATCGTTTCGTACAGGTCGCCGCGCCAGAACTGCACGGCCGAAATGTTCACCGCGAGCGACAGCGTGTCGTAGCCCTGTTGCTGCCACTGCGCGAGTTGCCGGCAGGCGGTTTCGATCACGAAGTCGCCGATCGGCACGATGAGGCCGGTCGATTCCGCAACCGGAATGAACTCGTTGGCCGGAATCAGCCCGTGCTGCGGATGATTCCAGCGCACCAGCGCTTCGAAGCCGGTAATGCAGCGCTGCGTCAGATCGATCTTCGGCTGATAGGCGAGGAACAGCTGGCCTTCGCTGAGCGCGACGCGCAATTGCTGTTCCCACTTCATCAGATGGTCCGCGCGATGCGACAGATGCGGCGAATAGAACTGGTAGCAGTTCTTGCCGGCGTCTTTCGCGCTGTACATCGCGAGGTCGGCTTTCTTGAGCAGGTCGATTTCGTTTTCGTTCGCGACCGAGTACAGCGCGATGCCGATGCTCGCATGCAGTACGAACGAGCTGCCGCGGACCTCGAACGGTTTCGAGAACGCTTCGCCGGCCGCTTCGGCGAGCGCGACCGCGCGCTTCTCGACGTCGTCGCCCTTGAGCACGACGACGAACTCGTCGCCGCCGATGCGCGAGAGCGCGCCGCCTTCGCCGACCGCCGCGGCGAGGCGCGAGGCGGTCATCTGCAGCACGATGTCGCCGGCATTGTGGCCGAGTGTGTCGTTGACGGTCTTGAAGTTGTCGAGATCGATGAAGAGGATCGCGAGACGCCCGAGATTGGACGGCTGCGCGACGTCGTGGCGCAGCGCCTGCAGCGTCGCGTAGCGGTTGCGCAGGCCGGTCAGCAGATCGTATTCGACGAGGTGCGTCATCTCGCGCTCGCGGCCGAGCAGCTTGCCGATCAGTCCGGTCGCGACCGCGAAGAAGCTCAGCATCGCGAGCGAGATGAAGCCCGCCATCAGCAGATAGACGTTGCGCGTGTGGTTGTAGTCGGCGAATTCTTCGGCTTGCGAAAGACCGACCAGCACGCCGAGCGGATAGCCGTCGATATGCCGGTACGAGACGATGCGCGTGACGCCGTCGATCGAATCGACGTAGGTGCCCGACACGTGTTCCGAAGTCGGATACGTGCCGCTCGCGGTGAAGGTGCCGCTCGCATCGTTGGTGCGGCCGGTGCGCCGCGCGAGCACGGTGCCGTTGTCCGAGATCACCGCGATCACGCCTTCGCGGCCGATGGCGGCGTTGTTGTAGAAGTCGGACGTGAAATAGCCGGGGTCTTCCGAGACCACGACGACGCCCGCGAACGAGCCGTCTGGATGATTGAGGCGGCGCGTCATCTGCAAGGTCCAGTGACCCGACACGCGGCCGAGCACCGGCTTGCTGATGTACAGCTGGTCGTCGTTCTCGTGTTCGTGGACCTTGAAGTGCTCGCGGTCGGACAGATCGATGTGCTTCGGGTTGAGTTCGGCCGTATTGGCGATCAGCTTGCCGTGTTCGTCGATCAGCGAGACCTGGACGAGTGTTTCGCTTTGCACGACGCCTTTTTCGACGGTGCTCGCGAGATCGAAATGATTCGGCGTTTTTTCAAACTCGTATTTGACGAAGCGCGTGATCTGATCGACCTGGTGAATCGCCTTGATCGTATGCTGTTCGAGTGCCGCGGAAAGAATCGCGGAAGAGGCCATGGCCTCGCGGTAAGTCGCTTCTTTTTCCACCGACAGCCGCGCGAAAATCACGGTCCAAAGCAGGATCAGGACCAGCACGCCGAGCGCGGGAATGACGAGCAACGCCCGCCGGCGCGTGAATGCCGGGTCGCGGCGCGGCCTGGCTTCGCGCGGGTCGGAGAAGCGGGACTGACTCATCGTGAGGCCCGTTGCCGGGTATGGGCTCGGCATGAATGCCCGGGCATCGACTGCGCTGATTTCATGGATGGCTGCATGGTGACCGAGAGGGTGCCAAAGCTGCTGCGCAGAAGGGGCGGGCGTGGCGCCGTGCCTGACAGTCCACAGATCATCGAATTCCTTCCGATATTACTGAATGAGGTTGGATTAAGGAAGCGTCAGGGCATGGGGTATACGCTGGCGCGGCGCGCACTTGCCTTGAACCGGATTGGCCCTGCATGCCGGCAATGTTTATGCCGCAATACATGCGTGATTTCTCGAATAGGTTTTCTCGAACGGCATGGACCTGCGTGGGTTTTCCGGTCGCGCATCGGTCATTCAATATGCATGGGTTGCAATTGCCATGCCTTACGATGCGGCCTTTTGTGGTTCGGCGCGGCAAGATAGGGCGTCAGGTGATGCCGCCCGAGCGTGCCTGCGCCTTGCCCGAGTGATGTCGCTATGCAACGTGCGTTGCTTGCGGCGTCGCTCATCGGGCCGCTTATCGGGCCATTCACGTCAGCCGGCACGTACCGTCGACGATCGTCACCGAAGGCCCGCCGATCCAGATCTTGCCGCGCGCATCGTCGTAAAGAACCGACACCTCGCCCGCGCGCCCGAGCACGGTGCCTTGACGCACCGTGTAGCGCGGGCCGGGCCGCCGTTGCTGCGCGTTCAGCAGACCCGCGAGCGCGGCGTTGGCGCTGCCCGTCACCGGGTCTTCGCCGACGCCGAAAGCGCGGCCCGCCATCAGGCAGCGGACTTCGAACGTCGCGGGACCCTCGGCGTCGTGCGGACCGTAGACCGCGAGCCCATGCGTGTCGGCCGCGTGCACGAGGTCGGCGAGCGCGGCCGCGTCGGGTTCGAGCGCGAGACAGCTGCGCGCCGAATCGACCCGCACGACGAGCCACGGCGCACCGTTGTCGACCGCGCACGGGGTGGCGCTGAAATCGATCGCATTGCTACGTAAAGCCGCCGCAAGTGTTTCGTAATGGCGTTCGGCCAGCGGCGTGACGCGCGCGGGCGGCGCAGCGAAGGCCCATGCGTTGCGTGTGCCGTCGGCGTCATGCAAGGCTTCGAGTTCGATGAGCCCGACGCCGCACTGCTGGATCAGCTTGCCGTCCTGCTTCGGCCGATAACCGCTTTCGAGCAGCGCATGCGCGGTGCCGAGCGTCGGATGGCCCGCGAACGGCAATTCGCCGCCCGGCGTGAAGATGCGCACGCGATAGTCGGCGGCCGGATCGGTGGGCGTCGAGAGAAAGGTGGTTTCGGACAGATTGGTCCAGCGCGCGATGGCCTGCATCTGCTTCGTATCGAGCGCGTCGGCATCGAATACGACGGCCAGCGGGTTTCCTTTGAACGGCGTCGACGTGAAGACGTCGACCTGTTTGAAACGGACGGTGTGAGCGGGCATCGGCATGATTCGGCGCATCCGGCGTGAAGGGCGTTCGCGGATTCTATCCGTGTCCGCGCTGCCGATCCAGTTCGCTCGATAAGCCAAACGCGCCGCAGGTGGCTCACACTCTGCGGCGCGTTTCAAATGCCATGCGCGGTGAATTGCGCGTGAACGGTTCGTTAATTGTTTGCGACGGCGGGCCGATGCCGACGGTATCGCCGTGCCATGTCACGCTCCGCGCGAATCCGCACGACCCGTCGATGCGCGATGCCTTATTCGACCTCGGCGATCATCTCGATCTCGACGCATGCGCCGAGCGGAATCTGCGCGACGCCGAACGCCGAGCGCGCATGCTTGCCGCGCTCGCCGAACACGTCGGCGATCAGTTCGGACGCGCCGTTCGTGACCAGATGCTGCTCGGTAAATTCGAGCGTCGAATTGACGAGGCTCATCAGCTTGACGATGCGCTTGACGCGGTTCAGATCGCCGACGTGCGCATGCAGCGTGGCGAGCAGATCGATCGCGATCGAGCGCGCCGCAGCCTTGCCTTCTTCGGTATCGAGCGTCGCACCGAGCTTGCCGGCCCACACCTTGCCGTCCTTTTTGGCGATGTGGCCGGACAGGTAAACCGTGTTGCCGCTTTGCGCGCTCATCACATAGGCGGCGGCCGGCGCGCCCGCCGACGGCAGTTCGATGCCCAGTTCCTTGAGCTTGTCGTACACGTTCGATTGAGCCATGTTGAGTCCTCGATTCAGTGAGATTGCGTTAATGAAGACGGGGCGAAGTTTGCGCGTACAGCGCGCCGGCTTCGCCCCGATGCCGCCTGGGCGGGCGTTCAGAGCTTCGCGCGCACGAGCGCGGCGAGACGCGCGACACCTTCGTCGATTTTAGCCGGCGGCACCGTGACGAACGACAGGCGCAGCGTATTGTGCTGGGCCTCGTTCGCAAAGAACGGGCCGCCCGGCACGAACGCGACGTTCTGCGCGACCGCTTCCTCGAGCAGCTTCATGCTGTCGATCTGCGCGGGCAGATCGACCCAGATGAACATGCCGCCTTCCGGACGGTTCCAGCTCACGCCCTCAGGCATGCAGCGCGCGAGCGCGGCGAGCATCGCCTCGCACTGGTTGCGATACAGCTCGCGGATGGTCGGCACGTGCGTGTCGAGAAAGCCGTCCTTGATGACTTCGTGGACGATGCGCTGCGTGAAGCTCGGCGTGTGCAGGTCGGTGGCCTGCTTGGCCTGCACGAGCTTGAAGATCAGCTCTTCGGGCGCAATGATGAAGCCGACCCGCAGACCCGGTGCAAGCACCTTCGAGAACGAGCCGAGGTAGACGATGTGATCGGGCGCCATCGACAGCATCGTCGGCAGCGGTTCGCCCGCGTAGTCGAGCGCGCCGTAGGGGTCGTCCTCGATCACCGGGAACGGCGCGGTCTTGGCGAATTCGGCGAGCGCGCGGCGGCGCTCGACCGGCAGGCGGCGGCCGGTCGGATTCTGGAAGTTCGGCTGCGCGTAGAGCAGGCGCGCGCCCTGGGTCAGTTCCGGCTTCAGGCCTGCGGGGATCAGCCCTTGCTCGTCGGTCGGCACCTGCACGTAGCGCGGCTCGTACATCGAGAACGATTGCAGCGCGCCGAGGTAGGTCGGCGTTTCGACCAGCACCGGGCTATCCGGGCAGACCAGCACCTTGCCGAGCAGATCGAGCGCCTGCTGTGAGCCGGTCGTAATCAGCACCTGCGACGCTCGGATCTGCACCCCGTTGCTCGAATAGCGCTGCGCGATCCATTCGCGCAGCGGCAGATAGCCTTCGGTCGCGCTGTATTGCAGCGCGGCGGCGGGCGTGTCGCGCAGGATGCGGTCGGCGGCTTCGCGCATGCGCTCGGCCGGGAAGGTGGCCGGCGCGGGCAGGCCGCCTGCGAACGAAATGACCTCGGGCCGCTCCGTTACCTTCAGGATCTCCCGAATCGCGGAGCTCGTGAGCTTGCGCGCGCGTTCGGACAATTGCCACGTCGGGGCTTTCAGGTCGCTTTGGTCCATGCTCTCCTCTGCTTGGTATTTCTGGAACCGGTCAAATTATCGATTATCGCGCGACTCGGCGGGGAGCGCCGCTGGAGCAGGCCACCGGGCACGAAACCGCAGGGTCGCACGCGCTGCTTTATGCGAGGGTCCGCGGGCCCTCGGGTGTTTCGAATTCGGCGACGAGCGCCGCGGCGCCGTCGCTAGGCTGCACGTCGAGCAGATGCGCGGCGCCGAGCCAGCGCAATTGCTCGCCGATCAGTTTGGCCTGCGGATGCACGGCTCTCAGCGTCTTCAACGCGAGATTCGCCGGCGCCAGCACCTGCGACGGCTGCCGCGTCGTCTCCCACTGGATCAGCGAGGGCAGCACGCCGTCGCCGGCACCTTGCCAGGCCGGGAACGCGCCGTCGTCGGGCACGGTCAGGCCCCATGTGAAATCGCCGCGCGTCATCGGCACGACCGGCGCAATGCGCTGCGGATACTGCGCTTGCCAGGTCGCGAGATGCCTCGGCCGCTCGACGCGCGCGACCCAGTGCGACAGATACGGCCCGTTTTCGAGCCGCGCGTGCGTCGCCGGGTCGTCGAGCGCGAAGAAGCGCGGGCGCGGCGTGCCGCTCCCGGCCTCCGCCGGCGCATGCGGATCGAGCGCAATCACTTCCAGATAGACGCCGCCCCACAGGCTCAGCAGGCGGTTGTGCGTGCGCATCAGCGGATGCGCGCCGCCGCCCGCCGGCGCGACGCCGAGTCTCGCGGCGACGTACTGGACACCCTCGTCGAGGGTGCGGGCGGAAATCACGAGGTGATCGAGACTGAGCGAATGAGCTGTCATGGCTAAGCGACGCGGAGCGGCGAAAACGGGGGGCTGGCAACGAGGCCGCAGCGCGCGAGGTGTACAGGCGGCGCTGCCGGGGCCGTAAGCATAACCGTTTGCCGGATCGGCGGGCCATGCGGATGGCTGGCGGAGCGTGGTAGGCAGTCCGCTGCGGCGCGCTTGCAACGTATTTGCGAGGTCTGCGCGCCGCGCCATCACGCTTCGTGACGCTTCAATGTAACGGCCGCGACCGGCACAGTAACGGTACAATCGACGCGATACTATTCGGTACAGTTGGAGCCCGTCATGTCCGTCCCGCTTGCCCAGATTCCCGCCCCACACGACACGGCGTCGCTGACGCTGGTCGAGCAGCTCGTCCAGTGGGCGTGCCGCCGCATCGAGGAGCGCGTGTTCCGCCCCGGCATGCGCATGCCGTCGATCCGCAAGCTCGCGCTCGACAAGGGCGTGTCGCGCTTCACGGTGGTCGAGGCGTACGAGCGGCTGGTCGCGCAAGGCTATCTGGAATCGCGGCGCGGCTCCGGCTTCTACGTGCGCGAGCGGCAGAGCAGCGCGACGTTCAGCGAACTGCCCCCGCGCGCCGAAACCTTACCCGCGCCGGCGAATATCGACGTCGTCTGGCTGCTGCGCAACATGCTCCACACCGGCGCGCGGCCCGAGCGCAGCCCCGGCCTCGGCTACCTGCCGGCGCGCTGGCTCGACGGCGACCTGATTACCAATGCGCTGCGCACGCTTGGCCGGCAAAGCGGCGCGCAGATGCTCGGCATCGGCACCGCGCAGGGTTTTCTGCCGCTGCGCCAGCAATTGCAGACGCGGCTCGAGGAACTGGAGATCGGCGCGTCGCCCGAGCAGATCGTGATGGTGTCGGGTGTCACGCAGGCGATCGACCTGATTTCGCGCATTTACGTGAAGCCGGGCGATGCGGTGATCGTCGGCGATCCGGCGTGGTTCCAGATGTTCGCCTGTTTCGCCGCGCAGGGCGCGCGGCTCGTCGGCATGCCGTACACGCCGGACGGCCCCGATCTCGACGCGCTCGAAGCGCTCGTGCAGGAATGGCGGCCGAAAATGCTCGTCATCAACTCGGTGCTGCAGAACCCGACCGGCACGTCGCTCTCCGCCGCCCAGGCGTTCCGCATCCTGCGCCTCGCCGAGGCGTACGACTTCATCGTCGTCGAGGACGACATCTACGGCGACCTGTGCCCGCCCGGCTACCCGGGCACGCGGCTCGCGAGCCTCGATCAGCTGAAGCGCGTGATCTACCTCGGCAGCTTTTCGAAGACGCTCGCACCGAATCTGCGCGTCGGCTTTATCGCGTGCGGGCCGGACGTCGCGCGGGTGGTCAGCAACCAGAAGATGCTGGTCGGCATGACAAGCCCCGAACTCAACGAGCGCGTGATCTACAAGATTCTGACCGAAGGCCACTACCGGCGGCACGTCGAGCGCGTGCGCGCGCGGCTCGACGGCGTGCGCGACAAAGCCGTGCGGGTACTCGAAAAGACCGGCCTGAAACTGTTTCTGACGCCGACGGCCGGCATGTTCCTGTGGGCCGACACCGGCGTCGACGCGGGCGCGCTCGCCGCGGCCGGGCACGAGGCCGGCTTCCTGCTGACGCCGGGCGGGCTGTTTTCGCCGCAGCAGTCGCCGAGCACGTGGATGCGCTTCAATATCGCCAATTGCGGCGATCCGGAATTGCCGGCGTTTCTGAGCCGCTATCTCGACGGCGTCGCGCGCCGCCCGGCCTGAACTGTCCGGCCCCCCTTGAAACCGCGCCGGGGCGTCCCCATTTGCGCGAACGATCCGGCGCGGCCTCGCTCGCACTTTGATGTGAGCCTCGGCCCGCCCGCGGGACCCGGACGCGGGTTCGAACCCCGGTTCGCCGCGGTTCGATACCTTGTCGCCCGGCACCCCATCGCCCGAAACCTGATTCGCAACAGAGAGGAAGTCCGACCATGGCCCAAGAAACCATGAGCTTTCAGGCAGAAGTGAAGCAGCTTCTGCAACTGATGATCCATTCGCTGTACAGCAACAAGGAAATCTTTCTGCGCGAGCTGATCTCGAACGCGTCCGACGCGGCCGACAAGCTGCGCTTCGAAGCGATCGAAAACAGCGCGCTGTACGAAAACGATCCGAACCTGCGGATTCGCGTCTCGTACGACAAGGCTGCGCGCACCGTCACGATCGACGACAACGGCATCGGCATGAGCCGCGACGAAGCGATCGCGAACCTCGGCACGATCGCGCGCTCGGGCACCAAGGAGTTCTTCGGCAAGCTGTCGGGCGACCAGCAGAAGGATGCGGCGCTGATCGGCCAGTTCGGCGTGGGCTTCTACTCGGGCTTTATCGTTGCCGACAGGATCACGGTCGAGACGCGCCGCGCCGGTTTGCCGGCCGCCGAAGGCGTTCGCTGGGAAAGCGCGGGCGAGGGCGATTTCGCGGTCGAGCAGATCGAGCGCGCCGCGCGCGGCACGACCATCACGCTGCATCTGCGTGCCGACGAGGACGAACTGCTGTCGTCGCATCGCCTGAAGTCGATCATCCAGAAGTACTCGGACCACGTCGCGCTGCCGATCCTGATGCAGAAGGAAGAGTGGGACGCGGAAAAGAGCGAGATGGTCACGAAGGACGAGGACGAGACCGTCAACCAGGCGAGTGCGCTGTGGACCCGCTCGAAGAATGACATCAGCGACGAGCAGTACAGGCAGTTCTATCAGCACATCTCGCACGATCATCAGGACCCGCTCACGTGGACGCATAACCGCGTCGAAGGCCGCAGCGAATACACGCAACTGCTGTACGTGCCGGCGCACGCGCCGTTCGACCTGTGGAACCGCGAGCAGCGCGGCGGCCTGAAGCTGTACGTGAAGCGCGTGTTCATCATGGACGACGCCGAGCAACTGCTGCCCACGTATCTGCGCTTCGTGAAGGGCGTGGTCGATTCGGCCGATCTGCCGCTCAACGTATCGCGCGAAATCCTGCAGGAAAGCCGCGACGTGAAGGCGATTCGCGAAGGCGTGACGAAGCGCGCGCTGTCGATGCTCGAAGAACTTGCCAATTCGGACAACGACGCCGACAAGGAAAAGTACGCGGGCTTCTGGAAGGAATTCGGCCAGGTGCTGAAGGAAGGCATCGGCGAGGATTTCGCCAATCGCGAGCGCATCGCGAAGCTCGTGCGTTTTGCGACGACGCATACGGGCACGGCCGAACAGACCGTGGCGCTGGCCGACTACGTCGCGCGCATGAAGCCCGAGCAGAGCAAGATCTACTACGTGACCGCCGATACCTGGCAGGCCGCCGCGCATAGCCCGCACCTCGAAGTGTTCCGCAAGAAGGGCGTCGAAGTGCTGCTGCTGACCGATCGCGTCGACGAATGGATGCTGTCGTTCCTCAACGAATTCGACGGCAAGCCGCTGCAAAGCGTCGCGCGCGGCGACCTCGATCTCGGCGCGCTGAACGACGAGGAAAAGGCGGCGCAGGAGAAGGTCGGCGAGGAGTTCAAGCCGCTCGTCGAGAAGATGAAGGACGCGCTGAAGGACAAGGCGAAGGACGTGCGTCTGACGTTCCGCCTGACCGATTCGCCGTCGTGCCTCGTTGCCGACGACGGCGAAATGAGCGGCTACCTGCAGCGCATGCTGAAGGCCGCGGGCCAGGATGCGCCGTCGTTCCATCCGATTCTCGAAGTGAATCCGGAGCACGCGCTCGTGAAGGGCCTGCATGCCGATAGCGCGAATTTCGACGACTGGTGCCATCTGCTGTTCGATCAGGCGCTGCTCGCGGAAGGCGGCTCGCTCGAAGACCCGGCGAGCTTCGTGAAGCGCACCAATGCGTTGCTGCTGTCGCGCGCGGGTTGAACGTGAGTCGGGGGCGTTGATGTCGTTGCTGGATTGACGCTCCCTGGTTGAGAAAATGCGCTGCTTTGGCAGCGCATTTTTTTGCGCCCGAGGTTTTGCGCCCGGAGTTTTGTACCCGAGGTTTTGCGACCGATGAGGCGAACGGGTGCGGTGAGTTGTTTCGCTTGGCTGGTTTTTGTCTGACGCGTTTTTCGCATGCACTGGTGCGTTTGCATTTGCGTTATGCGTCAGATTGCAGAAGTGGCGCCGTGAACTGCCGCGATGAAGAGGGCTGCAAGACCGCGCCGCTATAATCCGACACCATGCCTATCCGTTTCGATCCCGCCGACGCGCACTGGCGTGTCGCACCTTTGCCCACCTTCAGCGCCGCGCAGAAAGACTGGCTGACTCGCGGCGGTTCCCTGACTGCTCATCTGCGTGCGCTCGGCGCGGTCGCGGTGCGCGTGACGCGCGAAGCGGTCGCGCTACCATGGGCCGACGAAGCCGCCGCGCTCGGACTCGCGCCGCGCGCGCCGGTATGGGTGCGCGAGGTCGTGCTGTCGGTCGAGGGTGTGCCGTTCGTCGCCGCGCATAGCGTGACGCCGCGCGCGGCGAGCGTCGGCGTGTGGCAGGCGACGCGGCGGCTGCGCACGCGGCCGCTCGCCGAATTGCTGTATAGCGACAGCAGCGTCGCGCGCTCGTCGCTGGTGAGCCGCAGGGTGGGGGCGCGTCATCCGCTGTATGCGCTGGCAGCGCGGGAAATCGGCGCGGGCGTGGCGCGCGCGCCGCATGTGCTGGTCGCGCGCCGCTCGGTGTTCGAGCGGCATGGCGCGCCTTTGATGGTGACGGAGTGTATGCTGCCGGCGCTGTGGGCGTGTGTGGGGGCGTTGAGTGTTTCTGGGGCTTCAGGGGCTTCGGGTGAAGACGGCGGTGTTGCTGCACGCGGGGATACCGTGCACGCCGCGCATACGGCCTATGCCCACCAGCGCGAACACGGCCGCCCGCTCGCGCGATGCCGTGACGAAGGCCATCGCTCATGACGCTCAAACGCTGCTTTCCGCCGGTCGTCGATGCCCATACGCGGGTGCTGATTCTGGGCAGCTTGCCGGGCGAGATGTCGTTGGCGCATGGGCAGTACTATGCGCATAAGCAGAACAAGTTCTGGGCGCTTGTTGGGGAGGCAATAGAGCAAAATCTGGTCGGTATGGACTATGCAACTCGTCTCGATAAGCTGCTCGAATACCGCATCGGTTTATGGGACGTCGTTGCAGAGGCCCGTCGTATCGGGAGTCTCGATAGCCGCATACGCGACCATGCGAGCAATGACCTGGTCGCTCTTGTCGATACATTGCCGAATCTGGTCACCATCGCCTTCAATGGCGGGACCGCAGCCAAAATCGGCATGAATGCGCTTGGCGAGCGCGGTGGGCAATATAGACTGCTCCGCCTGCCATCAAGCAGTCCCGCCTATGCCACAGTCCCATACGCAGAAAAGTTGGCCGTTTGGCGGCAACTGCGGGAATCGAATTGACGCGTCCGAACGTGGTCTCGCGTCAGCGGGAATCCTGGCGTGTCTGGTGGTTACCAACGGCCAAACAATCGGTCTAGCGCTGAAATAATCTCGTCTTGCCGGTGATGCAGCGACGTAACGGATTGGCTTAATTCAGTGCGTGGAATCGCGCTCAGTGTCGGCGTATCCAGCATGCACTCGATGCCTTCGATCGTGAAAACAGGTATCAGGTCAGGCGGAAGAGGAACTGGGGCAAAGCTGTCCAATCGTCGCAACGGGATAACCACGCGTGTCGCCAGACCGGATAAATGGTTGCCTTGGACATCAACAACATAAGGCACCGCTGGACGTTGGCCCGGATTGGGAAATACGTCGAAACGGGCCATCAGAACGCCCGGTATTGAGCGAGCGGCAGGCCATCGCGCTCAACCATCTCGTTATAGGCCTCGATAAAACCGGCGTACTTGATGGCCCACTGGCGATCCTTTTCCACTTGAACGGCTTGACGCAGTGCCCGCTCGCAAGTTTGCGAGAAATTGATACCGAGTGCCTTGGCATCCTTGTAGACGTCTTCGGGCAGGCTAATGTTCGTGGCCCGACGAGGAGTCACATCGGCGGCTGGATGACGCATGGCGTTGCTCCTTATGTGGGTGAATTATGCGCATTTTAGCCCACATAAAAACGTTGAATCTTGATTGGTGAGCGATTGGCCATGCGAGCAACGATTTGGCCGCTTTGGCCGTACGGTTGAACGACGGTACTGTCGGTCAGGCCTGCGGAGTTGGGAGCGGCGGAGTTGGCCCCTTGATAGAATCGCCCGCATTCAATGACAACGGTAACCGATACGATGACGGCATCTCTGAGCAGCGACCTCGACTTCTTCAATCTGCTGGCGGATAACCATTTGCGGCTTGTCGGCACGCCGCTGGTCGAGGGCGGAATCTCCGGCGCCGACGCGGCCCGCTGGCTCTACGAAAGCGCGCCGTTCTGCGTGCTCGCGCACAACACCGACGCCGACCCCCGTTTCATCTACGCGAACGAAGCGGCTCAACGCTGCTTCGAATACGACTGGGACGGCATGACGGCCTTGCGTTCGAGGCTTTCGGCCGAACACCCGAATCGGGACGAGCGCGACAGGTTGCTCGAATCGGTGCGATTGCACGGGTTCGCGACCGGTTATCGCGGCCTGCGCATCTCGAGTTCGGGAAGACGATTCTGGATCGAGGACGTCACGGTCTGGAATCTGCTCGATAGCGAAGGCGTTTATCGGGGGCAGGCCGCAACGTATCGCAACTGGCAGGACGCCTGAGCGCGGCGACAGACGCTTCGGGAGCATCGTATCGGTCTACGGGACGTCGCTGCCAAGGCGCGTCGCGATGGCAGTTTCGCTAGCCGTGTAGTCGATCGATACCGGCTTCTGCGTCTGCCATCGAGCCACCCCGCGCATGCTTGCGTTCCCCATGCGCGCCAGTTCGAAGTAGGGCGGCAGCTTGTCTGCGATTGACGCCGAGTGTTGCCCCGTCGAATGCTATGCTCTCGTTCGACCAAAAATTGCGCCCGTGGCGCGACATCCTCACATGACGAAACTGATCAAGCGCGCTTCGGCCGAGGCGCGTGCTTTCCGTAACCGCGATGCCGACGCCGATGCCGTTGGCGGCAAGCAGAAAATCGCCCGTAATGCCCGCAGTACTTCCCGCGGCGCGGGCCGCACGAACGGCGCCGATAACGACCTGCGCGACCCGAGCGACCTGCGCGACGCGCCGCAAATCGAAGCCCCGCGCAAGCCGCGTTTCGCGCCGGTGACGTTCTCGGAAGAGGGCGGCGTGCGCTACCTGCATTTCGGCACGGAATGGGTGCAAGGCGCGATGCGTCTGCGCAAGCCCGATCACATCGAACTCGAATACGCGCAGCAGATGATGGCCTGGCTGCTGTTCCTCGAAACGCCGAAGCGCATCGTGCAGCTCGGTCTCGGCGCGGCCTCGCTGACCAAATTCGCGCACCGCTTCCTGAAGCGCGCCAAGGTCGAGGCGATCGAAGTGAATCCGGCGGTCGTCGTGGCCGCGCGCACGATGTTCGAGTTGCCGCACGACGACGCGCGCCTGACCGTGCGCGAAGCCGATGCCTGGGACTTCGTCAACGACGGCGCTAACCACGGTACGATCGGCGCGCTGCAGATCGACGTCTACGACGCGACCGCGCGCGGCCCGGTGCTCGACAGCGTCGCCTTCTATCGTGCGGCGCGTGCGTGTCTGAGCGACGCGGGCATCGTCACGGTGAACCTGTTCGGCGACCATCCGAGCTTCGTGCGCAACATGAAGCGTCTTAACGAGGCATTCGACGGCCGCGTGGTTGCGCTGCCCGAAGTGCACGACGGCAATCGCATCGCGATCGCATTCTCGGGCCCGGCGCTCGAGGTGCCGTTCGCGAGGCTCGAAACCCGCGCGAAGCTGATCGAAGCGCAACTCGGCTTGCCGGCGCGCAAGTGGATCAGGGGGCTGCGCGAATCGACGGGGCAGAGCGGCGCTTCGTTTGCGATCTGATCGCCGTAGCGGCTGGCTGAGGTAAGCCGGCCGGCGAGCCGCATCGCGGCGGCGCGTTGCCGCCGCATGGCCTCGCGTGCCGCTACGTGCCCCGGCATGCCGATACATACCGCTACGATATGCGCCTTGCCGCGCGCCGTTGCGCCTCGGGTCGTCCCTGCTTGACCGGGCGTTCGGGGCTCCTATACTCTTTCGAAGCTTTCGGGGCGTCCGTGGCCGACCGCGGGACGACCACCCGCTGTGATTCCACCTCCCGTCGACCACGGGCAAACAATTCAAATAGGAAAGAGGAGACGTCATGGCTCACGACGCCGACGTGAAGAAGGCCAGCAAGCACTGGCTCTGGCTGTTGCTGCTGCCCTGGATCGCGATGATCTGGGTGCCGTCCTACAACAAGGTCGAGCCGCAGCTGTTCGATTTCCCGTTCTTTTATTGGTATCAGCTGCTCTGGGTGCTGATCAGCGCGGTCATTACCGCGTTCGTCTACAACAAGACCAAATCCCGCTATACGGGCCGCTCGCAAGGGGGCGCACAACAATGAACCCCATTGCAACGTTCGTCTTCGTTCTGTTTTTCATCGGCGTCACGATTCTCGGTTTCGTCGCGGCGCACTGGCGGCGCGGCGATCTGGCCCATCTCGAAGAGTGGGGCCTCGGCGGCCGGCGCTTCGGCACGATCGTCACGTGGTTCCTGCTCGGCGGCGACCTTTATACCGCCTACACGTTCGTCGCGGTGCCGGCGCTCGTGTTCGGTGCGGGCGCAACCGGTTTCTTCGCGCTGCCGTACACGATCCTGATCTATCCGTTCGCGTTCGTCGTGTTCCCGAAGTTGTGGAGCGTCGCCAAGCGCCACGGCTACGTGACCTCGGCCGACTTCGTCTCGGCGCGTTACGGCAGCCGCATGCTGGCGCTCGCGATCGCCGTGACCGGCATCGTCGCGACGATGCCGTACATCGCGCTGCAACTGGTCGGTATCGAAGTGGTGATCGGCGCGCTCGGTTTCGACACGACCGGCTTCGTCGGCGATCTGCCGCTCATCATCGCGTTCGCGATCCTCGCGGCCTACACGTACACCTCGGGCCTGCGCGCGCCGGCGATGATCGCGGTGGTCAAGGACATCCTGATCTACGTGACGATCTTCGCCGCGATCATCGTGATTCCGCCGCAACTGGGCGGCTTCGGCCATATCTTCGGCGCGGTGCCGCCGGCCAAGCTGCTGCTGAAGTCGCCGGACGTCTCGAATCTGAACGGCTATAGCGCCTACGCGACGCTCGCGGTCGGCTCGGCGCTCGCGCTGTTCCTGTATCCGCACTCGATCACGGCGGTGCTGTCGTCGAAGTCGGGCAACACGATCCGCCGCAACATGGCGCTCTTGCCGGCCTATTCGCTCGTGCTCGGTCTGCTCGCGCTGCTCGGCTTCATGGCGCTCGCGGCCGGCGTGAAGGACATGCCGGAATTCGTGCCGTATTTCAAGGCATTCGGCCCGAACTTCGCGGTGCCGGCGCTGTTCCTGCACTTCTTCCCGTCGTGGTTCGTCGGCGTGGCGTTCGCGGCGATCGGTATCGGCGCGCTGGTGCCGGCGGCGATCATGTCGATCGCGGCGGCGAACCTGTACACGCGTAACGTGCACAAGGAGTTCATCAACCGCAACATGACGCACGAGCAGGAGACCAACGTCGCGAAGCTGGTCTCGCTGATCGTCAAGGTCGGCGCGGTCGCGTTCATTCTCGGCCTGCCGCTCACGTACGCGATCCAGCTGCAACTGCTCGGCGGTATCTGGATCATCCAGACGCTGCCGGCGATCGTGCTCGGTCTCTACACGCGCGTGCTCGACTACCGGGGCCTGCTGATCGGCTGGGCAGCAGGCATCGCGACCGGCACGTGGATGGCGATTTCGCTGAAGCTCGCCGGTTCGATCTTCACGATCCACCTGTTCGGCATGGCGATTCCGGGCTATGCGGCGGTGTGGTCGCTGATCGTGAACCTCGTGGTGGCCGTCGTGGTGAGCCTGCTCGTGCGCGTGGTCGGCATGCAGGGCGGCGAGGACCGCACGAGTCCGGAAGACTATCTGGACATGGCCGAAAGCTGATGGATTTGCGGCTTCCGTCGTTCCGGAGCGGTTCCGGATTTTGATGGCATGCTGAAAACGCAACGCCCGCAGACGAAAGTTTGCGGGCGTTGCTGTTTGTGTGGCGCTTCGTGGCGGGGTGGCGGAGTCGTTTTGCGACGCGTTCATGGTGCGTCACCAAGGCTTGGCTTTGGTTTTGGCCTCTGGCCGGTGCCCCGGCCGTGACCGCCTACCGTGACGCCCGGCGCTGAGCCGAATGGTGCCGCGCGGTACGTTCGCCGTATGACTGCCGCGATGCGCCGCTCAAACCTGCGGCGGCAGCGTGACCATCCACTTCAGGCCGAAGCGGTCTTCCACGATGCCGAACCCTTCGCTCCAGAACGTCTTCTGGAACGGCATCACGACCTGACCGCCATCGGCGAGTGCGTTGAAGCTTTTTTCGGCGATGGCGCTGTCTTCGACGGTCAGCGACAGACTGAAGCCGTTGAACGAACCGGCTGCGGGATCGCAGGCGCCGTCGGAGGCCATCCAGAAGGTCGTGCCGAGCTGCACGTTGGCGTGCATGATCTTGTCCGCGAGTTCGGGGCGCGGCGGGTTGTTCGGGTCGGGCGGCGCATCCCTGAAGTGCATCTTGAAGATCACCTGAGCGCCGAGCTTTTCGCTGTAGTAGTCGAGCGCTTCCTCGCAACGGCCGTTGAAAAACACGTAAGGCTGAACGTACATGATCGTCTCCTTGAAAGATCAGGCGTGGGCCGACTGCCGCCGTTTCTCCGCGCGTGACGGCGAGACGGGGCGGGTGTGGGGTCGATTGTAGTCGTCTGCCGTGCGTGGTTTGTGACGGTGAGGCGCAGGAGTAGGCGGCGTGGTGTGGGAGCGTGCGGACGTCGGGTGCCTTGCGAGTTGGGTATCGGCTTGGGCTGCACAAACGGCAAACGGCGAGAGGCAAACGAAACGGCCCTGAACCGCGAGGTTCAGGGCCGTCCTGTGATGATGCCTTGCGTTGCCGCTGGCCGCCGCGCGACTGGCCGCTTCATACTGCAGAGCGGCAGAGCGGCAGAGCGGCAGAGCGGCAGAGCGGCAGAGCGGCAGAGCGGCAGAGCGGCAGAGCGGCAGAGCGGCAGAGCGGCAGAGCGGCAGAGCGGCAGAGCCGACGGGCCACCGCAACCGCGGCTACGCTCCGCGCATCAACGCAGCGCGTCGATCAGCTTCTCCAGCTTCACCGCGTCCGCCGCAAACGCGCGGATGCCTTCGGCGAGCTTCTCGGTCGCCATCGCGTCGTCGTTGACGAGGAAGCGGAACGATTTTTCGTCGACCGGCACGCGCTCGATGTCCGCGTCGCCCGACATTTGCGCCGACAGCTTGCGCTCGACCGGGTCGCCGCTCTCCTGCAGCTTTTGCAGCAATTCCGGGCTGATGGTCAGCAGATCGCAGCCGGCCAGTTCGAGAATCTGCGAGGTCGTGCGGAAGCTCGCGCCCATCACCTCGGTCTTGTAGCCGAACCTCTTGTAGTACGCGTAGATGCGTCGCACCGACTTGACGCCCGGATCGTTGGCGCCGCCGTCTTTCGCTTCGTCCCACGCGCTGCCGGCGTTCTTCTTGTACCAGTCGTAGATGCGGCCGACGAACGGCGAAATCAGTTGCGCGCCCGCTTCCGCGCAGGCGGCGGCCTGGGCCAGCGAGAACAGCAGCGTCATGTTGCAGTGGATGCCTTCTTTCTGCAGCACCTCGGCCGCGCGCACGCCTTCCCAGGTGGACGCGAGCTTGATGAGCACGCGCTCGCGGCCGATGCCGTGGTCCTTGTACAGCGCGATCAGCTCGCGGCCCTTGGCGATCGAGCCTTCGATGTCGAACGACAGGCGCGCGTCGACTTCGGTCGACACGCGGCCCGGGATGATCTTGAGGATTTCGGTGCCGAACGCGATCAGCAACTGGTCGATGATCGCGCCGACCGGCTTCGACGCATGCGCCTTGACGGTCTTTTCGAGCAGCGGCCGGTAATCGTCCTTCTGCACGGCCTTCAGAATCAGCGACGGATTGGTGGTCGCGTCCCGCGGCTTGTATTGCGCAAGCTGCTGGAAGTCGCCGGTGTCGGCCACGACGGTGGTGTATTGCTTGAGTTGATCGAGTGCGGTTGTCATGTTCGAGCCTTCTGGGCGCGCGTGCGCCGTGGTTCAGGAGAAATGAGATTGCCGCCGTACCGGCAGGAAGAGCCGGTGCCGGCGGCCGCGGGTCACGCCGCAGCGCGTCCCATGATAGGGCTGGGACGCGCTGCCGGATGCATCTATTCTATGGCGGATCGCCGAGGACGGCATAAACGGCGGGCCTTTGCGATCCGTTCGCGCGCATAGGCCGTGCCTGGGCGCTTCAGGCGCGCCGCGCGTTCAACACCACTTGCGTCACCACGCCCGCGACCAGCCCCCAGAACGCCGAGCCGATCGACAGCAGCGTGAGTCCCGAGGCGGTCACCATGAACGTGACGAGCGCGGCTTCGCGCTGCCTCGCGTCCTGCATCGCGTTGGCGAGGCCGCTCATGATCGAGCCGAACAGCGCGAGCGCCGCGACCGACACGACCAGCGCCTTCGGCAACGCGGCGAACAGCGCGGCGATCGTCGCGCCGAAGATGCCCGCGAGCAGATAGAAAATGCCGCCCCAGACCGCCGCCGTGTAACGCTTGGCGGGATTCTCGTGGGCTTCGGGGCCGGTGCAGATCGCTGCCGTGATCGCCGCGAGATTGATGCCGTGCGAGCCGAACGGCGCGAGTAGTAGCGAGGCGATGCCGGTCGTCGCGATCAGCGGCGCGGACGGCGTCGTGTAGCCGTCCGCGCGCAGCACCGCGATGCCGGGCACGTTCTGCGAGGCCATCGCGACCACGAACAGCGGAATGCCGATGCTCACGCTCGCCGCCACCGAGAACGCCGGCATCGTGAACACCGGATGCGCAAGCGCGATGTGAAAGTGGCTGAAATCGAGCAGCCCGAGGGCGCCGGCGGCGATCGTGCCGGCCACGAGCGTCATGACGATCGCGTAACGCGGCGCGAAGCGTTTGACGATCAGGTAGGTGAAGAACATCGTCAGCACGAGCGCGGTCTGGAACTGCGCGGCGCGGAAAATCTCGATGCCGATCTCGAACAGGATGCCCGCGAGCAGCGCCGCCGCGATGCCGGCCGGAATCTTCTTCATGAGCGTGTCGAACCAGCCGGTCAGGCCGACCAGCGTGAGCAGCGCCGCGCAAACGATAAAGGCGCCGATTGCCTGCGCGTAGTCGACATTCGGCAGCGACGATATCAGCAGCGCTGCGCCCGGCGTCGACCACGCGATCACGATCGGCGCGCGAAAGCGCAGCGACAGGCCGATCGTGCACAGCGCCATGCCGATCGAGAGCGCCCAGATCCACGAGGAAATCTGCGCGTCGCTCAGATGCGCGGCCCGGCCCGCCTGGAACATCAGCACGAGCGAACTGGTGTAGCCGGTCATCGCCGCGACGAAGCCGGCGACGATCGCGGACAGCGACGTATCGGCGAGCGGATTGAGACGCCCGGGCGGCGTGGTGGCGGGGGACAGCTGGGGTGAAGGAGGCGAACTCATGCGCGAACTCATGCGAATACTTTCTTGTTGTCGAAGTTAAAGCGGCGTGATTCTGCTGCGTGGGCGACGTCGGCCACGCGGAGGCGGGTGGCCTGCGCCCAGGGTGTCATTTGCTCAACACGCGCATGGCCGTCTCGAGCCCCGCGAGCGTGAGCGGATACATGCGATGCCCGAGCACCTCGCGGATCGCGCTAACCGACTGCCGGTACGGCCATAGCGCTTCCGGCTCGGGATTGAGCCACGCGAAGTGTGGGAAATGATCGGCGAGGCGGCGCAGCCACACCGCGCCGGCTTCGGCGTTGTTGTACTCGACCGAGCCGCCCGGCTGCAAAACCTCGTACGGGCTCATGGTCGCGTCGCCGACGAAGATCAGCTTGTAGTCGGGCGTGAACTTGTGCAGCACGTCCCACGTCGGCGTGCGCTCGGCATGGCGGCGCCGGTTGTTCTTCCACAGGAAGTCGTACACGCAGTTGTGGAAATAGTAGAACTCGAGGTGCTTGAACTCGGCCTTGGCGGCGGAAAACAGCTCCTCGGTGCGCTTGACGTGGTCGTCCATCGAGCCGCCGACGTCGAGCAGCATCAGCACCTTCACGTTGTTGTGCCGCTCGGGCACCATCTTCAGATCGAGCCAGCCGGCGTTCGCCGCCGTGCTGCGGATCGTGTCGGGCAGATCGAGTTCCTCGGCCGCGCCTTCGCGCGCGAAGCGGCGCAGCCGCCGCAGCGCAACCTTGATGTTGCGCGTGCCGATTTCGACCTGGTCGTCGTAGTCGCGATAGGCGCGTGCTTCCCAGACCTTGACCGCCGTGCGGTTGCCGGCCGCGTCGCCGCCGATGCGCACGCCTTCCGGGTTATAGCCGCCGTTGCCGAACGGCGACGTGCCGCCCGTGCCGATCCATTTGCTGCCGCCTTCGTGGCGCTCCTGCTGCTCGTCGAACAGTTCCTTGAGGCGCTCCATCAGCTTGTCGAGGCCGCCCATCGCCTCGATCTGCGCCTTTTCCTCGGGCGACAGATCGCGTTGCAGCTTCTTCTTGAGCCAGTCGAGTGGAATGTCGAAGGCGAGTTCCGAGGTGGCCGCGACGCCGTTGAAATAGGCGCCGAACGCCTGGTCGAACTTGTCGAAGTACTGTTCGTCCTTCACGAGCGTGATGCGCGCGAGGTAGTAGAACTCGTCGAGCGACGGCGCGATCACGTTGGCCTTCAGCGCTTCGAGCAGCGTCAGGTATTCCTTCACCGAGACCGGCAGCCTGGCGGCGCGCAGCGAGTAGAAGAAGTCGATCAGCATGCTGGGTGTCCTGCGGCGGCGGAAGGTCGGGCGGCGCTGCGGCCGGGCGGGCTCGAAAGGGCCCGGTGGCGATCGGCAGCGCCCACGCGACGCGGGTTAGCGGTTGTTGCGGTTCATGAAGAGCAGCCGCTCGAACAGGTTCACGTCCTGCTCGTTCTTCAGCAGCGCGCCATGCAGCGGCGGAATGATCTGCTTCTGGTCGGCCGAACGCAGCGCTTCGGGCGGGATGTCCTCGGCGAGCAGCAGCTTGAGCCAGTCGAGCAGCTCCGAGGTGGACGGTTTCTTCTTGAGCCCCGCGACGTTGCGCAGTTCGAAGAAGCTCTGCAGCGCCGCGGCGAGCAGTTCCTTCTTGATGCCGGGGTAGTGCACCTCGACGATCTGCTGCATCGTCGTCGCGTCCGGAAACCTGATGTAGTGGAAAAAGCAGCGGCGCAGGAACGCGTCGGGCAGCTCCTTCTCGTTATTCGACGTGATGATGACGAGCGGGCGATGCTTCGCGCGTACCAGCTCGTGCGTCTCGTAGACGTAGAACTCCATGCGGTCGAGTTCGCGCAGCAGGTCGTTCGGGAATTCGATGTCGGCCTTGTCGATCTCGTCGATCAGCAGCACGCTCTGCTCGTCGGACTCGAACGCCTGCCACAGCACGCCCTTGACGATGTAGTTGCGGATGTCCTTGACGCGCTCGTCGCCGAGCTGCGAATCGCGCAGGCGCGAGACCGCATCGTATTCGTACAGGCCCTGCTGGGCCTTGGTGGTCGACTTGATGTGCCATTGCAGGAGCGGCATGCCGAGCGCGGCGGCGACTTCCTCGGCGAGCATGGTCTTGCCGGTGCCCGGCTCGCCCTTGATGAGCAGCGGACGCTTGAGCGTCATCGCGGCGTTGACCGCGAGCTTGAGGTCGTCGGTGGCGACGTACTGCGATGAGCCTTCGAAACGCATGGCGAGATGCTCGTGTTCGGGAAAAAACCCAGTATAAGTCAGAAGACCTGTTGCCCTGAAACCGGCTCGCGTAAGGTGTCGGGCGGTATCGGGCCCCGCCGTGTGCCGCGTTGCGTGGGCGCGTGCGGACGGCCGCAGAAGCGCCTGCGCGGCATGCTGGACAAGGCGCGCGGGCAGGTGGCGCGGCGCTTCGGCGTCTGTGGACGTTCGGCGCGGCGTCGCGGTACAATGGGCCCGATTTTTTGCCTGCGTGGCTACCCTACAAAAAGAACGGCGCGGGCCGTTGCCTTTCTGGGCGCCCGTTTCCCCTCAAGCCAGGTTACATGCTATGAACAAATTCGTCGGCAAACACGTCGTGATCGCAGCGTTGTCGGTGCTCGCGGGCTATGCGGCCAGCGCGCAGGCAGCGGATGTCGTCGGCAATGCGAAAGCGGGCCAGGACAAGGTCGCGATGTGTATCGGCTGCCACGGTATTCCCGAATACCGCACGGCATATCCGGAAGTGTTCCGCGTGCCGAAGCTGGGCGGCCAGAATCAGGCCTACCTCGAAAACGCGCTGCATGCCTACAAGAAGGGCGACCGCCATTTCGACACGATGCACGCCATCGCGGCCTCGCTGTCGGATCAGGACATTGCCGACATCGCCGCTTACTACGCCGCGCAAACTGCCGCTTCGCAAAACAATCCCGACAAGTGATCGGCGTCGTTAGGCGTGGGTCACCAGCTAATCAAATTCGCGGGATAGGAGATCTCATGATTAAGCCCCAACAGGCACTCCACACGGTGTTCAAGGCTGCATGCGCGTCGGCGGCAGTGATCGGTCTGGTTGCAGCGAACGCCGCGCACGCGGCCGACGCGTCCAACGGCAAGGTGCTGGCCGACAGCCACAACTGCGCGGCCTGCCACGGCGTCAACCTGAACAAGCCCGTCAGCCCGGAGTATCCGAAGCTGGCCGGTCAGCATAGCGACTACGTCTACTGGGCGCTGCGTCAGTATCAGATGGGCACCGGCAATCCGCATTTCGGCCGCAACAACGCGATCATGCAGGCGCAGGTGCAAAGCCTGTCGCTCAGCGACATGAAGGACATCGCGGCCTATGTCGAATCGCTCGACGGCGATCTCGTGCAGAAGAAGTAAGCCCGCCTGAAGTCAGGTCGACGTGGGCGCCGGGTGGCCGGCGCTTGCTCCCGCGAGATTCGTCGTGCAATCGTGTGATTGCGCGAACGGAGAACGAAAAACACCCCGCCTTGGCGGGGTGTTTTGCTTTGGGGGCCAGGCTTTGGCTTGCTGTCGGGCGCGTACCTGAGGTGTGTTGCGTGTCGATGAACGAGCCCGGGCCGGCGTCTTGCGCGCAGTCATGCTCGGCAGGTGCAACGTGGGCTCAGTCGCGCGTCGCGCGCCGTTCGATCCGTTGCAGATACGCGTCGGTGTCCGGCGGCGTGCCGGTGCGCTGTGCTTCCCAGATGGTCTCGCCGAGGCAGTCCATGATCGCGTGCTGCGCGTCGTGCGTCGAGCCGAGGCGGGCGGCGAGCCGGTCGTGCGCCGCGCGGATGCCGGGCGGCTGGTCGATCGACAGTTGCTCGGAGATCGCCAGATGCATCGACAGATGCAGGAACGGGTTGGTTTGCCCGCGCTCGGGTGAATAGTCCTGCGCCTGGGCGGCGGCGCCGTCGCTCAGATCGGCGTGATATTCCGGATGCTCGACGATCCAGTCGGCGGCGATGGCCTCGAGCGGCGTCAGGATTTCCCCCTGACGCTGCTTGCGCCAGGTATCGGTGAAAAAGAGGCGGACTTCGTCGCGGCTGGGATTGAACATCGTGGAACCGGTGCGTGGGAGTGGGCGCGTCGCGTGCGCGAACCCGTTATTTTACGCCGGGTGCGATGGGGTGCGGGTGGGCGCTGGCGGTGCTTCCGACGGAGCGCGGCCGAGCCGCGTCGCGCGGGCGCCGCACCGTTGTTTGCGCCACGCCGCATCGCCTTTCAAACCGCAAACCGCAAACCGCTCACAGATCGGGCGGCGGCGTCTTCGGGCGGAACTCGCACAGCGGCTCGATCGCGCAATGCCAGCATTCGGGCCGGCGCGCCTTGCACACGTAACGCCCATGCAGGATCAGCCAGTGATGCGCATCCTGCCTGAACTCGGCGGGCGTGAATTTTTCGAGCGCCGTCTCGACCGCGCGCACGTCCTTGCCCGGCGCGAGCCCGGTGCGGTTGGCGACGCGGAAGATGTGCGTATCGACGGCGATGGTCGGATGGCCGAACGCCGTGTTGAGGATCACGTTGGCCGTTTTCCGGCCGACGCCGGGCAGACTTTCGAGCGCCTCGCGATCCTCGGGGACCTCGCCGCCGTACTGGTCGAGCAGGATGCGGCAGGTCGCGATGACGTTCTTCGCCTTCGTGCGATACAGGCCGATCGTCTTGATGTAGTCCGCGACGCCTGCTTCGCCGAGATCGAAGATCTTCTGCGGCGTATTCGCGACCGGAAACATCTTGCGCATCGCCTTGTTGACCGACACGTCCGTTGCTTGCGCGGACAGTAGCACCGCGATCAGCAGTTCGAACGGCGTCGTGTACTCGAGCTCGGTGGTTGGATGCGGATTCAGGCTCTGAAGCGTTTCGTAGATAGCGCGGCGTTTGTTCGCGTTCATGCGGAGCGTGTCGGTGGGTGGGGGGCGGCTCGGCTAACCGGGCGAATGTGCGCGGTTTCGCATGCGCTCAGCGCGGCTCGGACGGTTTGGGCGGCTTGCCGTTCCCGGGCGCCGTGCCGAGGCCGAGACGGTGGCGGCGCGCTTCGGCGGCGTCGATCTGGGCCTGCACGTCGGCGCTGACGTTCTCGGTGTTGAGCGGTCCCTGGCCTGTCGCGGTCATTTCTTCCTTCTTCTTGCGGGCGCGTTCGAGCGCGGCCTGGATGATTGCGCGTTTCTTCGCTTCGGCGTCGGCGGCGGTAGCCGTAACCGGGGCGGCAGGCGCTGCCGCGCCACCCTCGGCTGACGCCGCGGCCGCTACGCTTGCCGGACTCACCGCGGCGCCGGCGCTGCCAGCTCGCCGCGCCGCAGCACGCGCTTCGGCGGCGTCGCGTTCGCGCGCAAGACGCGTTTCGTGACGGTGATGCCGCTCGCGCGCGGCATCGGCCTGGCCTTGGCTCCACGCATCCCAGCCGGTCGCCTCGCCGGTGACGGGCAGCATCGCGATGCAGTCGACCGGGCAGGGCGGCACGCATAGATCGCAACCGGTGCACAGTTCGGCGACGACCGTGTGCATCTGTTTCGGTGCACCAACTATTGCATCGACTGGACATGCTTGCATGCAAAGCGTGCAGCCGATGCAAACCTGTTCGTCGATAACCGCCAGCGGCCGTGCGCGTTCGACGCCATTGGCGGAATTGAGCGGAAGCACCGGTTTGCCGAGCAGCGCGGCGAGGCGCGCGATGCCTTCGGCGCCGCCGGGCGGGCACTGGTTATAGTGCGCGGCGCCGCTTGCGACGGCTTCGGCATAGGGGCGGCATGCGGGATAACCGCACTTCGTGCATTGCGTTTGGGGCAGCAGATCCTCGATGCGATCCGCGAGTGTTTTGACGTCTGTCACGGTTGCGGCGTGGGGGTTGGGTGTGCGTGCGCACAGCCTGAACTAAATAGCACATTATCGCCGATTTCCCCGATTGCCATTCGCAATCCATGTGCCATAATCGAAGCGCTTTTTCGAAAGACCGCAGAAAAGGGTGTGTTCCCCAACCATAACGCGCCCGCTCAACGCCGCCAGCGCGAAGTCCGAGGAGAGAGGCTGGCAGCGCGATCCGGATAACGCGGCTCACGAAGACGATGCCACCATGAATCAGCCGAAAATCAAAAGAGATCCTGAAGGCACGCGGCGGCGCATTTTGCTTGCGGCAGCCGAAGAGTTTGCAAATGGTGGGCTGTTCGGCGCACGCGTCGACCAGATTGCCCGCCGCGCGGAAACCAATGAACGCATGCTCTATTACTACTTCGGTAGCAAGGAGCAGCTGTTTACCGCGGTACTCGAGCATGCGTTCAGCGCGCTCAACGAAGCGGAGCGCACGCTCGAACTCAACGGCGTCGCACCCGTCGAGGCCGTTACGCGTCTTGCGCATTTCGTTTGGGACTACTATCGCGATCATCCCGAACTGCTGCGTCTCATCAACAACGAGAATCTGCACGAAGCACGCTATATGCAGAAGTCGACGCGCATCCGCGAAATGATCTCGCCGATCGTCGCGACGCTCGGCGGCATTCTCGAACGCGGTCAGCGAGCAGGGCTGTTTCGCACGAACGTCGATCCGCTGCGCTTTTACGTGACGCTTTCGGGCATGGGCTACTACATTGTGTCGAACCGCTTCACGATCGAAGCGACGCTCGGCCGCGATTTCAGCAGCGCCGCCGAACGCAGCGAAGTGATCCAGATGAATACCGAGTTGCTGCTCGCGTACCTGTTGCGCAAGTAGCCGGGTGGGGCGAGGCGATCCGAGGCGGTGCGCGCCGCGAACGGCTATCGCAGCGGAGTTTTGGGCGCTCGCAACCGGCCACGCAAAAAGCGAACAAAAATCAGTATCACGAACCAGGTTGAGAAGCACCGGGTTGAGAAGCCAGCTCAATAGAAAAGCCAACGGCCTCAGTAGAGGCCGTTGGCTTTTTCAATGCTATTGCACGTTTAATGCTTAGGCTTCGACTTTCTCTTTCGTCGTCCTGGTGGTCTTGCTGTTGTGCGCGAGAATGAAGTCGCGCAGTTGCGGATAGATGATCGTGCGCCAGCGGCGTCCCGAGAAAATGCCGTAGTGGCCGCATTTTTCCGCAGTGAAGTGCTGTTTGTGCTTCGCGGGAATGCCCGAGCACAGATCATGCGCGGCGTAGGTCTGTCCGTCGCCGGAAATATCGTCCAGCTCGCCTTCGATCGTAAACAGCGCGGTCGTCTTGATGTCCTGCGGCCGCACGCGTTCGCCGCCGACATCCCACGTGCCCTCGGCAAGACGGAACTCCTGGAACACGACGCGGATCGTGTCGAGGTAATAGTCGGCATCCATGTCGAGCACGGCGTTGTATTCGTCGTAGAAGCGGCGATGCGCTTCGGCGTCGTCTTCGTCGCCGCGCAGCAGGCTCTGGTAGTAGTCCCAGTGCGAGGCCGCGTGGCGCTCCGGATTCATTGCGACGAAACCGGTGTGCTGCAGGAAGCCCGGATACACCTTGCGGCCCACGCCCGGATAATTCGGCGGCACCGTGAAAATCACGTTGTTTTCGAACCACTCGTACGAATGCTGCGTGGCGAGCGAGTTGACCGAGGTCGGGCTCTTGCGCGCGTCGATCGGGCCGCCCATCATCGTCATGGTGCGCGGCGTGTCTTCGCCGCGGCTCGCCAGCAGCGCAATGGCGGCGAGCACCGGCACGGTCGGCTGGCACACGGAGATCACGTGCAGATTCTTCGCGCCGATGTGGCGGATGAATTCCTGGATATACGCGACGTAGTCGTCGAGGCGGAATTGGCCGGCTTCGAGCGGCACCATGCGCGCGTCGATCCAGTCGGTGATGTAGACCTTGTGGTCTTGCAGCAACGTGCGCACGGTATCGCGCAGCAGCGTGGCGTGGTGTCCCGACAACGGCGCGCAGACCAGCACGGCCGGCTCGTCTTTCAATTGATTGACGGCATCGCTGTCGTCCGCATAGCGCTTGAAGCGCATCAGGCGGCAGAACGGCTTCTCGATGATGGTCTGCTCGACGATCGGGATGTTATGACCGTCTTTGACAATCTGGTGGATGTTGAACTCGGGCTTTTCGTAATCCTTGCCGAGCCGGTACAGCAGTTCGTAACCGGCTGAGAGGCGCGTGGCGCCCGGCACGTAGGCTAAGGGACTGGCAGGATTCGCGAATGATTTCGACGCGGCCTGGGCCCAGGCGGTGAGGGGGCTCAACATCGCCCGCTGGAATTCGTGCAGTTGATAGAGCATGGGTGCTCCGTTTTAGGCGGTTCGCATTGGGCTTCGCAAACACGCGTGAGGCGTTGCGGCGGGCCATTTTGGTTGTGGGCGCATTGTTTTTGGCCGACAGTCGGATCGATGATATCGAACTATGTAAATTTGTGCAACGCAACAATTCGCGCACACACGGTACGCAAACTGTCACTGGATCATGCTAGTGGCGATGCTGCTGCGCCGCTATCAGGGCTTGCCTCACCCTCGAGGGCCATCTCGCGCGCGCCGTTATGCGGCGGCTGGCCGGTCGCCTGGGCCATTTCCTGCTCGTGTTTCATCAGGTTCAGCCCGGTGTGCACGAGCGCCACATGCGAAAACGCCTGGGGGAAATTGCCGACGAGCCGCTTCGCGGCCGGGTCGTATTCCTCGGCGAGCAGACCGACGTCGTTGCACAGCGCGAGCAGGCGCTCGTACATCTCGATCGCTTCGCTCACGCGGCCCTGCAGCGCGAGGTTGTCGACCATCCAGAACGAGCACGCAAGAAAGGTGCCTTCGCCGGGCGGCAGGCCGTCGTCGTATTCGGTGGTGCGGTAGCGCATCACGAAGCCGCCGTGCATCAGGTCCTTCTCGATCGCCTCGACGGTGCCCTTGATGCGCGGATCGCGCGGCGGCAGGAAGGCGACCAGCGGCATCAGCAGCACGCTCGCGTCGAGCTGGTCGCTGCCGTAGTGCTGCACGAACGCATTGCGCTCGGGATTCCAGGCTTTCTCGCAGACTTCCGCGTGAATTTCGTCGCGCGTCGCGCGCCATTCGTCGAGCGGGCCGTCGAGCGCGAACATGTCGGCCGAGCGGATCGCGCGATCGAACGCGACCCACGCCATCACCTTCGAGAACGTGAAGTGCCGGCGTCCGCCGCGCGTTTCCCAGATGCCTTCGTCGGGCTCGCGCCAGATCGTCGCGAGGTGCCCGAGCATCGCGCATTGCACGTTCCAGGCGGTGGCGTCCGCCTGCAGGCCGCCGACCCGCGCGAGATGCAGCGCGTTCATGACTTCGCCGTAGACGTCGAGCTGGCGCTGGCCGACCGCGTTGTTGCCGATGCGCACCGGCTTCGCGCCCTGGTAGCCCGGCAGCCAGTCGATTTCGAATTCGGGCAGGCGCCGCTCGCCGGCGATGCCGTACATGATCTGCAACTGATCCGGCGCGCCTGCCATCACGCGGCCGAGCCAGCTGCGCCACGCGCGCGCTTCGTCGTAGTAGCCGCCGCGCATCATCGCGAGCAGCGTGATGGTCGCGTCGCGCAGCCAGCAGTAGCGGTAGTCCCAGTTGCGCGAGCCGCCGAGCTGCTCCGGCAGCGAGGTCGTGGGCGCGGCGACGATGCCGCCGGTCGGTTCGTAGGCGAGCGCCTTCAGCGTAATCAGCGAGCGGCGGATCGGTTCGGCCCAGCGCCCCTCGACGGTGCCGCGCGCCGACCATTCGAGCCAGTGATTCTCGGTGCGCGCGAGCGCCGTATGCGGGTCGCGCGCGGGCGGAATACGCAGATGCGACGGCGCATAGGCGAGCGAGAACGGCACGCGCTCGCCTTCGGTCACGGTGAATTCGGCGACGGTTTTCATGTCTTCGCCGCGCAGCTCGACCGGCGTGCGCAGCACCGCGTTGTCCGGGCCGACGATTGCCTTGATGCCGCTGTCCTGTTCGAGCCGGTCGACCCACGGAATCGAGAAGCCGTAGTCGAAGCGCAGCACGAGCTCCATTTTCATGCGCACGGTGCCGCGCTTGCCGACGACGATGCGGATCATTTCCGACCAGCCGTTGCCGGGCGGCATGAAGTCGATCAGCGTGACGGCGCCCTCGGGCGTTTCGAAGTCGGTTTCGAGGATCAGCGTTTCGCCGCGATAACGGCGCGTGACGGTGGGCGCGGCATCGTTGGCCGACGTGTCGGGCGCGATCAGCCATCGGCCGTTGTCGGGCGTGCCGAGCAGCGCGGCGAAACAGGCGCCGGAGTCGAAGCGCGGCCAGCAGAGCCAGTCGACGGAACCTTCGCGGGAGACGAGCGCGGCCGTGTGGCCGTCGCCGATGAGTGCATAGTCTTCGATGAGTGCGGGCATGTCGGAAAACGTGTCGTGATGGCGGACGGCCGGAAACGGTACTGCGGGTGGGTACCGCGAGTGCCGCGCCTCGAAAGCCGGTTATTACCGGACCTGCATGAACTGGGTTGGTTCATCGCGTGGTGCGGCAAAACGCGATTGGTAAATTGTCAAATCCATGCTTAGAATTGAACCTCATGCCGATGTCCGGTGCATACCGGGCTGCGAATCGGCCTTGCTCATGGCGCATCGAGACGCCGTTTCCGAGGACGAAAGCCATGCTGAACCCGTCGAAATCCGATTGCATCACGATTCTCTCGGCCGCCAGCCAACTTGCCGACGACTCGATGCTGCCACTCGATCATGGCCACCTTGGCCTGAGCCGCAACTGCATGCTCGCGACCGCGGCGTTTCTGGTCGAGCGGGCCTGCTTCCGGCGCTATCAGGAAGACGACGGTCATTATGCCGTTGGCGCCTTGTCGCTGCAGGGGCGTTTGCGTCTCGACCAGCTTTCGAACGGTTGAGCGGCACTGCGTACGCACGCGGTTTGACGCGCTGCTTTATCTGAATCGGGTTCTATCGTTCCGCTCACGACCGACACGGAGTGCGCAAGCGTGGGTGGCGCGCTCGCGTGGTTGCTTTGGGCCGCTTTGCGCGTGTTGCCCGTAGCCCATAGTCCGTGGCATGTACCGCCGGGAGTGCGTGCTTCGTTGCGCGCTATTGTCATTGCCATGTTCATGCTGCGCAGCGACATGCGCGGTAAGAGGCACTGTGCGAGACGCAGTGCGATGCGCGGCGACAGGCTCCGCGGCGTTGTTGCAGCCGCACTTGCGCTACGCCGCCGCAACTTCTCCACCGCGCACTTCGTGGCGCGCGAAGCGTTCCGCTGCCGGACGCAAGCCGCGCTCCCGATCTCGCGTTACGCGCCGCTCACAGGTGCGACGACCCCACGCCGAAGATGCCGATAATGCCGATGATGATCAGATAGAGCGCGACGATGTAGCTCAACAGGCGCGGCATGACCAGAATCAGAATGCCGGCGATCAGCGAAACGAGCGGACCGAGGCTCAGTGTGACGTTCATGAAGACTCCCAGGGTGAGACGCGTGATACGCGATTGGAAATTGAAAAATGTCCCGTGGTGCGGGACGGTGATTGTCGGCGAAAATGGCTTCGCATGAGTTTGTCTTTACCTGGGATCGGTCTCGCTCAGGTCTCCCCCCGGTCTTGCCTAGGCCGCATGGCTGGCTGCATTCGCTGCATGATCCGACCGGACGCTCTTATACTGGCTTTGGCAAGAACAACGCAGAACGACGCTCGACCCCGCGCGCGGCAGACGAGGCAGACCAGACACCGCGATTACTGCTATCACCGTTCTTACCCGCCGACCGATGTCGAGGAGGTTCCATGCTTCGCCGTTGCCGTGCCGCCGCGCGTAGTGTCATACGCCGCGTGATGCCTCGTGTTTGCGCTTCAGCCTGTGCTCCCGCTCCGGCCGTCCCCCCTCGCGCGGACCGCGCCGCCAAGGCGGCTTCATGGCGTGCAACGTGGCCCGTGCCACGCCACGCCGCCCGTTCGATGATAAAAGGTTTCGTGCTTATGGTCTCGATTGCTGCTTCGCCAGCGTACGCGCAAGATTCCGGCCCGGTCCCCGCCGACGGCGTCTACAATCTGCTGGTCGGCACTTATACCGGCGGCAGAAGCGAGGGCATCTACGTCTATCGTTTCGACACGAAGACGGGCGCGGCGACCCAGGTGTCGGTCGCGAAGACGGTCAATCCGTCGTTCCTCGTCGTGAGCCGCGACCGCCGCTTCGTCTACGCGGTCAACGAACTGCCCGGCGATAACGGTCCAGCCACCCAGCGCGGCGGCATCAGCGCATTCGGCTTCGATGCCGCGCGCGGGCAACTGAGGTTTCTCAACAAGGTGTCCTCGGATGGCAACGATCCGTGCTACCTGAGCTTTTCGCCCGACCAGAAGTTTCTGCTGACCGCGAACTACTCGGTCGCGCCCGACCCGGGCGGCAGCTTCGCGGTGTTTCCGTTGCAGTCCGACGGCCAGGTCGGCGCGTCGGTGCAGACCGTGCACCACGAGGGCGGCGGACCGGTGAAAGGGCGGCAGGACGACTCGCACGTGCATTCGACCGTGTTCTCGCCGGACGGCCGCTTCATGTTTGCGCAGGACCTCGGTGCCGACAAGCTGTACGCGTACCGCTACACGCCGCAGGGCAGCCCCGGCCCGTTCGCGCCGGCCGACTGGAGCTACGCGCAGCAGAAGGCCGGAACGGGCCCGCGCCATCTGGTGTTCGGCGCGGACGGCAAGCATGCGTATCTGACGAGCGAACTGGCCGGCACGGTCAGCACGTTCGACTATCGCGACGGCCGGCTCACGCTCGCGCAGACGCTCTCGCTGAGCCAGCCCGGCTTCAAGGGCGCGGTGGGCGCCGCGGCGATCCATCTGTCGCCGGACGGGCGCTTCGTCTATGCATCGAATCGCGGCGACGCGAACGAGATCGTGATCTTCGCCGTCGATCCGGCCAACGGGCATCTGAAGCCGATCGGCCATCAGTCGAGCCTCGGCAAATCGCCGCGCGAGTTCGCGATCGATCCGAGCGGCAACTGGCTGATCGTCGGCAATCAGTTGAGCGATACCGTGTACGTGTTCAGGCGCGATCCCCGGACCGGTTTTCTCGATCCGACGCCGAAGCAGCATTTCGAGCTGGGTTCGCCGGTGGATTTCAAGTTCGCGTCGCCGTCGTGATGAGGGATGCACGCGCGTGATTCGACGGAGCGCGTGCAATAAGAAAACGGACCGCTCACAAGCCCTGTGAGACGGTCCGTTTTTTTATTGCTCAGCCGACTTTTCCTGGTCTTCCTGGGTCGCAGCATGGCTGCGAATCGCAGGCCGATCGCTCGCTGTCCGGTTTCATGCTGCGATCCGTTCTGCCGATGCCGCCGGGCGTTACTCCGCCGGCCCCGGCGCCAGCACTTCGCGGCTGCCGTTGATGCTCATCGCCGATACGAGCCCCGCCGTTTCCATCTGCTCGACGAGCCGCGCCGCGCGGTTGTAGCCGATGCGCAATTGCCGCTGCACCGACGAGATCGACGCGCGCCGCGTGCGCACGACGAACGTGACCGCTTCGTCGTAGAGCGGATCGGCTTCCGCATCCGGCGTTTCGCCGAACAGGTCCTGGGCCGCGCCGCCGTCGGTGGCGGGGCCGTCGAGAATGCCTTCCTCGTACTGCGGCTCGCCGAACTGCTTCAGATACTCGACGATCGCATGCACTTCCTCGTCGGCGACGAACGCGCCGTGCACGCGCTGCGGGTAGCCGGTGCCCGGCGGCAGGAACAGCATGTCGCCCTGGCCGAGCAGCGACTCGGCGCCCATCTGGTCGAGAATCGTGCGCGAGTCGATCTTCGACGACACCTGGAACGCCACGCGCGTCGGAATGTTCGCCTTGATGAGGCCGGTGATGACGTCGACCGAGGGCCGCTGCGTCGCCAGAATCAGGTGGATGCCGGCCGCGCGCGCCTTCTGCGCGAGCCGCGCGATCAGCTCCTCGATCTTCTTGCCGGCGACCATCATCAGGTCGGCGAGTTCGTCGATCACGACGACGATCAGCGGCAGCGGCGCGAGCGGCTCGGGCGCGTCGGGCGTCAGCGAGAACGGGTTGCCGAGCTTTTTGCCCTTGGCTTCGGTGTCGCGGATCTTCTGGTTGAAACCCGCGAGGTTGCGCACGCCGACCGCCGACATGAGCCGGTAGCGCTTCTCCATTTCGCCGACGCACCAGTTCAGCGCATTGGCCGCGAGCTTCATGTCGGTGACGACCGGCGCGAGCAGATGCGGAATGCCTTCGTAGACCGATAACTCCAGCATCTTCGGATCGATCATGATGAGGCGCACTTCCTCGGGCGTCGCCTTGAACAGCAGCGAGCAGATCATCGCGTTGATCGCGACCGACTTGCCCGAACCGGTCGTGCCCGCGACCAGCATGTGTGGCGCCTTGGCGAGATCGGCGATGACCGGGTGGCCGGTGATGTCCTTGCCCATCGCGAGCGTCAGTTGCGAATGCGAATTCTGGTAGACGCTCGCTTCGAGGATTTCCGAGAGGCGGATCGTCTGTCGCTTCGCGTTCGGCAGTTCGAGGCCCATGCAGGTCTTGCCGGGGATCGTCTCGACCACGCGGATCGACGTGAGGCCGAGACCGCGCGAGAGGTCCTTCATGAGACCGACGATCTGGCTGCCGCGCACGCCGAGCGCCGGCTCGATCTCGAAGCGCGTGATGACCGGCCCCGCCGATGCGCCGACCACGGTCACGGGCACCTTGAATTCCTGCAGGCGCTGCTCGATCAGTTGGCCGGTCTCGCGGAGCTTTTCGTCCGAGATTGGCTCGACACCGGCGTCCGCGCGCGCGAGCAGATCGAGCGGTGGCAGTTCGACCATCGACGCGGCCGGTGCGTGGAATTCGAAGCCGTTGACCGGAGCGTGGCCGCGCAGCGGCGGGCGCTGGGCGGCGGCCTCGGCGGGGGCGGCTGCGCTGTCTGCGCTGTTTGCGCCGTTTGCCGTGGGGGGCGTGTCGGCGATCGGCGAGGCGGGTGCAGGCGTCGGGCCCGATGCGGTGGATGGTGAGTTCGCCGCGAATGCGCCGGGTGCGGCGGGTGTTGTGGCCGTTGCCGGTGCGGCAGGTGTCGCGGTGGGAACGGTGGTTCCGGCAACCTGCGTGGGGAGCGCGGTGGCGAGTGCGCCTGGCGTAGCCGGCGCGATGGGCGCCAATGACGATGTGACCGGCGTTGGCGTCGGTGCGGTCAGCGTGCTCGGCTCGACTGCGGACGAGGCCGGTACGGTTGGCCCGAACGACGGTGCGGGAGTGGCCGGTGCCGCTGCGGGTGTTGTGGCGATCGGCGGGACAGCGGCCGGGGTGTTGCCGGTGGCGGTTTCATGCGCGCCGAGCGACGGCCCGACGCTGGGTGCCGTCGCGCCGAAACCCGGGAAGCGCACGACGTTCGAAGCGACGCTTTGCGCCGGGGTGGGCGTGGCGGGGGGCGCAGCGTGGGTTGCCGCTGCCGCGGTTGCGGTCGTCGCCGTGTGCGTTGCGTCAGGCGTCGGCGGTGTGCTCGCGGGTTCGGTCGCCGTGGGCAGGGCAGGGGAGCGTGCGGCCGTCGTCGAGGACGATGTTGCAGGTTCGCTTGCCTGCGCGCCCGTACCCATAGTCGCGCTTGCAACGGGAGACGACAGCGTGGCGGGAGAAGACTGCGCAACCGCACCGGGCGATGCGACCGCCCCGGATTGCGACGCATCGGGTTGCGACGAACCCGACGGCGACACGGGGCGTTGAGCCGCCACGGCCCCGAGCTTGCTCTCCCAAGGCACGAGCGTTTTGTCGACCACGATTTCGGCTGCGGGAGCCGCCGGCAGCGTCGGTGCCGCGGTTGCGGTGGTGGCTGAATCGACGGTTGGCGCGGGTTCTTCCTTTCGCGGCGCTGGGGCGACTGTGCTCGCGGCGGCGACTACGGTCTGCGCAGCGGCGAGAGATTCCGCGCTAGGTCCGCTGACCGGTTTGATCGCTGCATCGGCTGGTGCCGTGTGACTGCTGTCCCGCGTCGCCGAGTGTGTCGCATCGTTAGCGACGGGCGCTGCGTCTTCCTGTGAGGCATTGTCCTCCAGCTGTGCAGCAAAACGCTGAAACGATGTCGACGCGCCGCCGATTGACGCCGGATATTGCGGCGCGGACGAGAGCGGTGGCGTTTCGATCGGCGCCGACTCGCGAGGCGCGGATTCGGCGCGAACAGCCGCAGCGGACATAGCCACGACAGGCGCGGCTTGGACAGCCGCGGACTCCACCAAAGCCGCCGCCGATACCGCCGACGCATGCACCGCCTCTCCACTCGTCGCGCTTGCGTTTTGCACGGCCGCCGGAGTTTCGGTCGTGTTGGCGTCGGCCACCGGCTCGGCAGTCTCCATGACCTGTGACGCAACGGCTCCCGGCACATGAATAACTGGCGGCTCGGTCGGCCATTGCGCGACAGGCGCGTTGCTGTCCTCGACGGGTGCATCGGAAGCGGCTATCGCCGTTTCCTCAGCCACGGCAGCAGCGGCTGGCAATGCAACCGGCGCTGTTTCGACCGACGGCTCGGCCGGCGTTACCGCCGGCGCACGCCCGACCACCGGCTCCGCAGATGCCTGCGCGACAGACCCGGCCGAAACCGCCTGGACCGGATCGCTACCCGGCGCCTCGCTGGCCGGCCTGGGCGCCTCGACCGGCATCGCCGCCTGCGCGACATCGCCAGGCTTGACGCCATCCACGCCACGGCTGCGCGCGAGGCTCACGCCGGCCATATCGGTCCAGCGCGCGGTGTTTTCCGCGATGCTGCGCAGTGTTTCCTCGACGCTCGCGGGCTCGGCAACGTTCTGCGAGTTCGTCGCCGAGTGCGCGAAACCCGGCGCGGGCCTGCGCGTACCGGACGGCGGCGTGACGCCGCCGGTGCGCGTCGCGGTTGAGAGCGGCTGACGCGATGTCGTTGTCCGGTTGAACGAACCCGCCGCATCCGCCGCACGTTGCAGCGACGCCGCGCGGCTGCCGCGCGTCGAAGCATGGATCGATTCCCCCGCCATGCCGCCGCCCGGCGCAGAGCGTACCGCCATCGCCTGCGCGGCTCTGGCCGACACGCCGGATGCGGCGGCGGCCGTTGCCGCCAAAGCCGCACTGGAGCCGATCGGGCGCTGCTCGCCGGAGGCGCGCCGGCCAACCTGCAACGCTGCGTCGCGAGCCACGGCCG